>NZ_CAJHBN010000008.1:0-136684 GCF_904846655.1 Psychrobacter sp. NC44
CAAGGGTGGATGGAGAATAATCTGCCTAAGCTATTTCAGGATATGGGCTGTATTTATTTTATTGTGAACTGACTATATGCAAACGCGTTCATTAAGTATGGACAGTAAAGAAGAGCCATCAGTGCTAGCAAAAGTAAGCACTGCGATAAGCAATTGGATTGACAATCTAGTCAATTAACAAAACAATCCATTATGCTAAAAATAAGCCCCTATGATAGGGGCTTATTTTTTACTAAATTTTTAAACGATCCTATTTATATGGTAAGGTAATTCTCTTTAAGTCTCTTTATTCAGTGGTGCAACAGCACAGCTTTTATCAATAAAACTTGCTTGATTTTTAGGTCGTTTTTGGAGCACATTATATTGGATAAACACCCTAAAAGTGGCTGGCTTAAGTCGCTATTGCTCACCATCATGCATAGGTTAAAGCAATTTGCCCAGCTCTGGTCGCTACAGACGCTACTGGATTTACCCGATCGACTAAGAAACCTATGGCAGCAGCTTATTGGCTCTTATTGGTTTATCCCAACGGCGTGCGTCATCGTTGGAATATTGCTTGCGCCTTTATTGGTCACTATCGATCAACACTTTGACCGCGAAACAGTTAGAGAGATTACCTTTGCTTTTACCGGTGACGACGATGCGGCGCGCGCTATCATGACAGCGATTGCAGGCGCAGTATTAGGCGTAGCAGGCACGACCTTTTCCATTACAATCGCCGTGCTATCGATGGCCTCTTCGCAATTTGGCCCACGGCTATTGCGCAATTTTTTGACCGATACGCCAAATCAATTTGTATTGGGGGCGTTCATTGGCACCTTTAGTTATAGTTTATTGGTGTTAAAATCCATCCATAAATATGACGTAGCTTTTGGTGTGCCACAGCTCGCAGTGACTTTTGCGATTATCATGGCAATTATATGTGCGCTGTTGCTGGTGTACTTTGTACAGCATATGGTACATGCCATTCAAGCCTCACATGTGATTCAAAACGCCAGCAATGATGCGATTAATAATATTCACTATTGGTATCGTGATCATTGCGATATCCAGCATCAACGCGATATAGAACATCATGACATTGAACAGTTTCATCATTGGTCAGCGATGCCCATTTATCCACCAAGCTCAGGTTATGTCCAACAATTCTATCTTGAATCACTGATTACACTGACACAAGACTATGGCGGCGTGGTGCAAATGCGTATTAATCTTGGTGATTATGTCACTGACAAAAACGTCATCGGTTACTTTTACCAGCGTCCAGCAGGTCATCCAAACAATCGACAAAAAACAGCGACGCCATCTTTAGCTGTTGTACCGCGTGCCCCTGACGGGCTTTTTTGGCAACGCTTTGCAGGCTGTATACGTATCGAACAACGACTGGCTCATTCTAACGATATTGCTTATAGCTTGGGACAAATGACTGAAATCGCCGTCCGCGCCTTATCGCCTGGTATCAATGATCCAAAAACAGCGGTCAACTGCGTACAATCACTGACCAGTTGCTTAAGTATTATGATGCGTCGCCAGCCGCCCAGTCCCTATCATTTTTATACACCGGCACAAAACGATGATTCATCGAAAGCCGAAGTTAGACAGCAACGCTTGGCGATATTAGCCATAGTTACTCATACTCCCAAAATATCTGATTTTATCAATACCTCGCTTGGCGAGATACGTCGGTATGCAGCAGCAGATTTGATGGTCTTAAAAGCGCTATGTCAGGCGATGGTCAATCTAAGTTATGCTCGCGTAAATAACGCACAGCAGCAAACCCTATTGCATGAGATAAAACTGATTAAGCGTGCTGGAGAAGAAAACCTAAGCTATCAAGAGCTGATAGATGACTTGAGCGCGATGTGCCAACAAGCCCAACAATTTATACTTAGTAACGATGCTCATCATCAGTATTTTGACTATGTTAGCGCGTTTGACGCCCATATTCGCCAAGCATTACAAACGCAATCAAGATAGTTTTTTCCTACTTATAATATGGTACATACCGCTGAGGTAAGAATAAAAAACAACCAAAATAGAAATAGAAACTTTCTAATCCTTATAAGCACTAAGCTTAAGACCATTCATCATTACTTGAGAATTTTTTCATGGCCCCTACCAGTAGCCTAACCATACTTGAAATCAGCGCGATATTCTTATCAATCACAGCCCTATTAACTTACGTTAACCATCGCTTTATTGGTCTACCGACCACGATTGGCGTGATGGTAATCTCCATTTTATTATCTATTGGCGCCATATTTTTGGGATTTTTGGGATTTGATCAGCTGATTGATTATGAAGTAAGCTTATTAGAGCAGCTTGATTTTACCGAAGTCTTATTAGATGGCATGCTCTCTATGCTGTTATTTGCAGGGGCGCTGCACGTCAATATCAGCGATTTAAAACGTTATAAACTGCCTATTGGTATCCTTGCTTGCGTCGGTACCATCGTCTCTGCGATGCTTATCGCCACGGCGCTTTATTTTATGCTGCCGCTGCTTGGTTTCGGTTTGCCGTTTCTTTGGTGTTTGCTATTCGGTGCTCTAATATCACCGACCGACCCCATTGCCGTAATGGGTATTTTGGCATCGGCTGGCGCGCCAAAAAGTATAGAAACGGTCATCGCGGGTGAATCATTATTTAACGATGGTATCGGCGTCGTCATCTTTGTATTGCTGCTAGGGATTTTATCCAGTGGTGATATACCGACGGTCAATTATGTGGCGCATACTCTAGCGGTTGAAGCTGGTGGCGGCATTATTTTTGGCTTAGTACTTGGGGCGATTCTGTATTACATGCTGAAAAGTATCGATAGCTATCAAGAAGAAGTGTTATTAACGCTTGCTGGTGTGATAGGTGGTTATGCACTCGCCAGCCATTGGCATTTATCAGGACCACTCGCCATGGTGATGATGGGATTAATGGTTGGTAATCGCGGACGAGCATTGGCGATGAGCGATAAAACGCGGCATTATATTGATTTATTTTGGGAATTAATCGATGAAATTCTCAATGCTATTTTATTCGTACTCATCGGTTTAGAAGTAGTGATGATTGCTTATTCGGGTAATTTATTTATCGCCGCTGGTTTGACGATTGTCATTGCCCTAGTTGCGCGTTTTATCGTTGTAGGTATGACGACCAAAACCTTTCATCGTCAGCTCGATTTACCGAATGGTGCATGGAAAGTGCTGACATGGGGCGGATTACGTGGGGGTATTTCGGTAGCTTTAGTATTGCAGCTGCCGCTGGGAACCGAACGCGATATCTTGTTGGCGCTCACTTATGCAGTGGTGATATTCTCTATCTTGGTGCAAGGTTTGAGTATTGGCAAAGTCGCCAAAAGCATTCGCGCTGATAAGAGTACAGCAAAGCCATAATTTATAACCAGTTTTAAGCCAATCATTTTAGCAAAAGAAAGCCAGCATAAGAGAGTATCTTATGCTGGCTTTTTCATACACATTCAGTTTTTTTGATAGCCGCTATATACGCACTTTTTATATTAAACCTTTACGCTTCATATTACGATAGACCACGACCACAATAAGAAGGTTTGAGACTAATATTCCAAGTTTAAACCAATCAAATGGGCTAACGATTAGATAGTAAAGCTCAATAGGAATAAACACCCCATAACCCAGCACACCAAACCAATACGCCCACGTTTTATCTTGCCATAAGCCATAAGCCTCAAGGAAACGCAAACTGGCGTAAGCAAAGATTAATAACAAGAATAATGGCCAGTTTTTACTTGCCTGCTGGGCAATCCGTACTGCACTGTCAACTTGCGGTGCCAGTAGCTGTCCAAAAGTCTGTTGCCAAGAAGCAGTCGCCGTCGTTAGCCAATGGTCAAGGTCAGTATGCCATGACCATAAAGCCCCTGCCCCTAATAGTGCACCGACCCCTTTAACCACCTCATAGATTGCCACCGCTTTGATAGATTCACTAGCAGTACTGTGCGACTTGATGGTTTGGTTGTGCAAGTGATGATCGCTATCCTTCGAGGATGGTTGCAGACTATCATCCTGCCTAGGCAAATTAGCCAAAGAAAGTCTCCACAACGCGGCCTTGCAACTGCTGATTAAAGAATGGCGTGTTTTTACCATTGGACAGCATGGATTGTGCGGTAACTTGCCATTCCAAATTAGGATCCACCAGTACTGCCCCGCCGATTTTTTCATATTGCTCACTAATACCAGCGATTTTCGCCGGATTGAGACAGATTTTATCGACAAGTTGCTCTAAGGTTAATACCTCATCATTTACTAGCTGACAAGCCAGCGCCATAAAGGTATCAAAATTTGAGATGCCTGGTGTACTCTCAGCAAATGGGGCTTTCTTGGCGGTACTGTTCAAGGGTTCATGATGGCTACATATCGCATCAATGGTGCCATCTTTCAAACCACGGCGGATGGCTTGCTGATCGGTATTACTACGCAGGGGCGGTAATACGTAGGCTTGGGCGTTAAAACCCTCTAAATTATCATCGGTCAAATACAACTGATGCATCGCCACATCACAAGTCACGGGCAAGCCTTTATCTTTTGCCCAGCGCATCAATTCGATTGAAGATTTACACGACAGTTGACTAAAGTGAGCGGCGATGCCCGTTTCTTCAACCATTAGCAACTGCGTTGATAAGGCAACCGTTTCAGCGATCCAAGGAATCCCTTGCAAGCCGTGATATGACGCGATATAACCTTCATGCGCCACGCCATCACCAGATAGACTTGGCTCATCAGGATAAAAGAATACTTTCATATTAAAAGTCGCGGCGTATTCCAGTGTACGCAGCAATACTAAGTCATTGCGAAAAGGGCGGCGCGCATTAGAAACGGCTATACAACCGCCTTTTTTAAGCCCAGCGATATTTGATGGACGCTCGCCTTCTAAACCAGCAGTCAATGCACCCAAAATATGCAAATATATGCCGCCATCACCAAGCGCGCGCTCACGTAAGCCCTTTAATAATGAACCGTTCTCTAAGATAGGATTGGTATCAGGCGGAATGACCACATGCAAAAAACCATTGGCGCGAGCAGCGCGCCCTTCTGACTCCAAAGTGCCATGTTGTTGTTGACCCGGCTCACGTAGGCGGGCGCACAAATCAACCAAAGGCGGCAGTACCCACATTTCACGCCCAGCTTCGAGTGAAGCCAACTTATCTGTCGCAGCACTTGATAGTGAGTCTTTAAATGATTGAGAAAGATGGTTAATTATCGGTGCATCTATATTTAACATAGTTGTCATGAGCGTTATTACCGTATCAATAAAATGGGATAAATAAATATAAAACAGCGAGGCAGAGGATTATTTATTCGCGGCTTGGTGAGCGCGCTGACCTTCCATAGCTAGCGACAGTACTGCCATACGAATAGCAATGCCGTTATTCACCTGTTTTAAAATCACTGACTGGTCGCCATCGGCAACGCTTGATGCAATCTCAACACCGCGGTTCATCGGCCCTGGATGCATGACCAACGCATCGGGCTTAGCCAACGCCATGCGCTCTGGTGTAATACCATAGTGTTTATAATATTCACTCGATGATGCCAGCAGCGGCGAGCCGATACGCTCGTTTTGTATTCTTAATCCCATAATGACATCACAGTCGGTGACACATTCATTCATATCTTCATAGACTTGTACCCCAAAGCGCTCAATGCCTTTCGGTAATAAGGTACGCGGCGCACAGACGCGAATGTCTTTAACGCCCAAGGTTTGTAGCGCACTGATATCTGAGCGCGCCACTCGCGAATGCTTGATATCGCCAACGATAGCCACTGACAGCTCCTCAAATGGACGCGGTGCTTCACGATGAATGGTGAGCATGTCGAGCATCCCTTGCGTTGGATGCGCATGCCAGCCGTCGCCGCCATTAATAATAGCAATATCTGGTGTTACTTCGGTTGCCATAAAATGGGCAGCACCTGACGCTGAATGCCGTACCACAAAAATATCTGCCGTCATGGCTTGTAGATTCCACAGCGTATCGCGCAAGCTTTCACCTTTTTTGGTACTAGAGCGCTCGATATCGATATTGAGCACATTGGCACCGAGACGCTTTTCGGCTACTTCAAAGGTCGTACGGGTACGCGTTGACGGTTCAAAAAACAAATTCATCACCGTATAGCCTTCGAGC
This sequence comes from Psychrobacter sp. NC44, assembly GCF_904846655.1. Classification (NCBI taxonomy): domain Bacteria; kingdom Pseudomonadati; phylum Pseudomonadota; class Gammaproteobacteria; order Moraxellales; family Moraxellaceae; genus Psychrobacter; species Psychrobacter sp. NC44. The sequence goes on from NZ_CAJHBN010000008.1 coordinate 6,146, forward strand.
TCAGGACGGTTAATGAGCTGTCCGTTATCATCAAAAAACGTCTCTGCTTTGGCAATAATCGCTTGCAACTGCGCTTTATTAAGACCTTCTACCCCCAAAAAATGGCGAATGCTACCATCAGCATTCAGCTGCGGACGACTCAACGACGCATCAAGTTTCTCATGAATGGTATCAGGATCAAATTTAGCATAATCCGTTGGCGAGACTGTCTGAGTTGAGCGGCTATCGATAGAATTTGGCATAATGGCAGGTCTTTATTGTTGGTTTATATGATTTAATAATCATTATTTATGCGTTTTTTGGCGATTTATAGTCGACGATAAGCACAGAGACAAGGACATTTTGGCACTTATTTGCTACAATTTACCCCAGTGGCAGTGAGAGACATAGCGCCGTAAAAAACAGCCATTGTTATTCTCTTGGGCAGTAGCCATAGACCTGTCAAAACCATCATCAAAAATCCGCTTAGCCAAACGATAAATAAATAATAATAGTGATAGTGTAGCTGATTTTGTGGTCAGGACAAAGATGCCGTGCGAGGTATTTAAAAATTTGCCAGATTTAGGTCTGTAAAGTGCCACCTAACCAATTTTTCAATCCCTTATTTAATCCTTAGTTTCAGTAGCCTTTATTTTAACAGCATTTATTAGGAAGCCTTATGACAACCCTTACAGACTATCTCAATGATTATTCACCCAATCCTGCACTGAGTGACGTTATTACGACTGTCACTGACGTGGGTAAAACCATCTCACAATTATTGAGAAAAGGGGCACTAGCAGACATTCTAGGCGAAGCTGGTAACCAAAACGTCCAAGGTGAAGACCAAAAGAAACTGGACGTACTGGCCAATGACTTATTATTAGATGCTTTGGCGAAAAATACCCATTGTGCAGGCGTTGCCTCAGAAGAGCTTGACGATGCTACCCCTGCCAATGCAGATGGCAGTTTGTTGGTATTGTTCGATCCGCTTGATGGTTCATCAAACATCGATATTAATATGGCCGTTGGCACTATCTTTTCTATTTTACCGTACCAGCGCCAAGGTCAAGTCAGTGAAAATAGCGACTTCTTGCAAGCAGGTAATCAACAGCTAGCAGCAGGCTATTTATTATATGGCACCTCTACCGTACTAGCGCTAACTATCGCCGATCATGTCGTGATGTTTAGCCTAGATCCTGACACTAACGATTATGTACTCATACAAGAAAACGTGCAAATCGATGCCGATACCAGCGAATATGCCATCAATGCTTCAAACTACCGCTACTGGCGCGCACCCATGCAGCAGTATATCGATGAGTTAATTGCTGGCGAAACGGGTGTCCGTGGTCGCGATTTTAATACGCGCTGGGTGGCTGCTATGGTCGGTGATGTGCATCGTATTTTATGTCGCGGTGGTCTCTTCACTTATCCGTTCGATACCAAATATGCCAATAAAGCGGGCAAATTACGCTTGATGTATGAAGCCAATCCAATGAGCTTATTGATTGAGCGTGCGGGTGGCGCTGCTACTGATGCAGTCAATCGCATTTTAGACATAGAGCCAACCGATATTCACCAACGCGTCCCAGTGGTACTAGGCAGCAAAAATGAAGTCGATTATGTTAAAAATCTGCATGTAACTTACGCTGATAAATAAGCCCTTTAACGTTACTTTGATAATAATCAGTATAAAGCCAGAGCATTTGTAGTACTTTATACTGATTGTTTAATTTTTCTATATTTTTTTCTAAGCGATCTACTATGGTAGCAAATCCCACCGAGCTTATTACCTCAGATAAAAATACGACCGTTAAACTTGTCAAATCCTTGTTAACGCAAGCGCGGCAGCGGAAGAAGCAAGGTCAAACGGTGATTGAGGGCGTGCATCTCATCGATGCTGCGCTGCGTAGCGACTACCCGTTTGTCCAAATCCTACTCGCAGAGTCTGCGCACAACCATCCTGAGGTTCAGCAAATTTTGACGCGCTTGCCTACTTATACGCCTATTTTAACGTTATCAAATTCGCTGTATGAGAGCATTCGTAGCTTAGGTACTGGTATCGATATCATGGCAATCATTAAAGTACCAACGCCTCGTTTATCGATGATTGATAATGACTGCTTGATTTTAAATGATGTGCAAGACAGCGGCAATGTGGGCACCCTATTACGCACCGCAGCAGCGGTTGGCATCAAGAACATACTCTGTACCAGCGCTACGGCACAAGCGTGGTCCCCTAAGACATTACGAGCAGGCATGGGCGCTCAGTTTGCTCTGACTATTTATGAAGGTCTAAGTGCGCAAGATATTTTAGACCATGTACAAACACCGCTATTTGCGACCAGCTCACACACAGATACTATCATTTACGATCACGATTTATCTGCGCCTGTGGCTTGGATTATGGGACATGAAGGACAAGGCGTTTGTGATGAGCTGATGCAGTGTGCTACCCCTATCGCTCTACCACAGCCTAATGGTCAAGAAAGTCTGAATGTCGCCATTGCAGGCTCATTATGCTTGTATGAAACACTACGTCAAAGAAATTATAACTAATGTTGTTTGACTGAATCAAAAACATACCTCTCAAACACGAAAAACCCGCTATAAATAATAGCGGGTTTTTATACTTAACTAATCACTAAATAACGATTAAACCTTGCTAGTAAGCTCAGGCAATGCTGTAAATAAATCCGCTTCTAAGAAGTAATCAGCAACGCTAGCGATAGGCGCTTCTGGGTCATTGTTGATAGCAACAATAACTTTAGAATCTTTCATACCTGCTAAATGCTGAATCGCGCCTGAAATGCCCGCTGCGATATATAAGTCTGGTGCAACGATTTTACCCGTTTGACCGACCTGCATATCGTTTGGTACGTAACCTGCGTCAACAGCGGCACGTGATGCGCCAACAGCAGCGCCAAGTTTATCAGCCAATGGCTCGATATATTTGGTGAAGTTTTCGCCATTTGCTAAGGCACGACCACCAGAAACCACAATGCCTGCTGAAGTCAATTCAGGACGGTCAGATTTCGCCATCTCTTCATTAACGAAGCTTGCTTTGCCAGTTTCTTGCACGTTGTCGATTGTCTCAACAGTAGCTGATCCACCTTCGCTTGCTACTGGGTCAAAAGCCGTGGTACGTACTGTCATGACAACTTTATCTTCTGTGGTCTTAACAGTTGCTGTTGCGTTACCAGCATAGATAGGACGCTCAAACGTTTGCGCATCTACGACGGCAGATATTTCTGATAGCATGCTTACGTCAAGTAAAGCGGCAACGCGTGGCATAAAGTTCTTACCAGTAGTGGTTGCTGGTGCAAGAATATGACTGTAATCACCAGCGATATCAGCAACCAATAGTGCGACGTTACCCGCCAATTGATGCTCATAGGCAGCGTTGTCTGCTAATAATACCTTAGTCACGCCTTCTGCTTTAGCTGCTTGGTCAGCGACAGCTTGAGCACCACTACCTGCAACCAACACATGGATATCATCACCCATTTGCTTAGCAGCAGCGATGGTATTCAAAGTTGCCTTTTTTAGACTGGCATTGTCATGTTCTGCATATACCAAAATTGCCATGATTTTAATCCTTTTTTATTCGTATCATCTATTCATGCGGTTGTTTGTGTACAAAGCTGTTTGAGTAACTATTATTTAATATGAAATAAATCAGTTAAATCTATAGCCCTCTACAGGATATGCCGTAGCGAAGTATCCAATCATTGAAACATTAAATGACTTTTGCTTCGTTTCTTAGCTTATCGACCAACTCATCCACTGAACCCACTTTGATGCCAGCTTTACGTTCAGCAGGTGGCACAACTTTAATGATCTCTTGCTTAGAGGCCATATCAACACCAAAATCAGCAGGCGTTTTTTCGTCAAGTGGCTTTTTCTTCGCTTTCATGATGTTAGGCAATTTAGCATAACGAGGCTCATTCAAGCGCAAGTCAGTGGTAATAACTGCTGGCAAATCAAGTGCTAGCGTCTGTAAACCACCGTCGATTTCGCGAGTGACGTTTACTTTATCGCCTTCAACCTTCACTTCTGATGCAAACGTACCCTGACCGATACCCATCAATGCCGCTAGCATCTGACCAGTCTGGTTGTTATCATCATCAATGGCTTGCTTACCCAATAGTATAATATCAGTGCCTTCACTCTCGGCGATATTTTTGAGGATCTTAGCAATTTGTAATGGATACGGCTTGTCGTCAGTCACTACCAACACACCACGATCAGCGCCCAATGCTAGTGCTGCGCGGATCTGTTCTTGTGATTCTTTTGGACCGATTGATGCCACGATGATTTCATCAATCACGCCTGCTTCTTTTAGACGTACTGCTTCTTCTACGGCAATCTCATCAAAAGGATTGATTGACATCTTAGTGTTTGATAAATCAACGCCAGAGTTGTCAGCTTTTACACGAACTTTTACGTTGTAATCAATGACACGCTTGACCGCTACTAATGCTTTCATACGTTCCTCGTTTATTAATGTTATGAATTAAAAATTGTCAGTTAAGAACCAAAGGTTCATTTTTTTAAACTGTCGTTCAAAATACTACTTAGGGTTATTACTGCGTCAACAGATAGTAGTTAATTAAGCAAGAAGAAACAATACCGAAAATGGTATTAGTATCACACTACTCATTGATAAAATCTGCTAAAGCTAAGCCAACCATTATTATCAGACCCCTGTATCTTGCGTGACCACAGGCATAAGGTCAAGACAACGCCGTGAATAATGCGTCATAAATTTGTCACCATTCTATAATAAATAGTTTATAAGTGCACAATTTTACAGTCTTCTTTAACCTACATTCTCAATATTTCACCTGTTTTTAGCACTGTCAACACGATAGTTACTTAATGGATTGTTGTGATCTATCTCGTTGGCATCCATCGAGCACAACAATCAAAAACTCAAAATCTACGACTTGCTGTTTTTACTGGAACCAATCAGCAACTCACTGTCGCGTATATCATCGAATAATGACCAGTCAGGCGTAACCGCATTATTTTTGATGACACTCATATCCCCTGTGGTTTCCATAATGACAGCAAATACTTCCGTTTTAGACTTGATTCCATTCTTGCGCAAAACCTGTTGAACATCACTGGTACTGAGATTGGCCTCTTTTAAATTTCCACTAAAATACTCGCCATGGGCCATTAATATAATGGCTCGATTGTCTATCAGAGATTTTAACGGTTTGAATTTACGCCTGATAAATGAGATAACCCCTTGAATCACAAACAATACTGCGACAGCAAACAGCCCTTGCATTAATGACGGTGTGTTTGATAGCACCGTTGAAGCGAGTATACTGCCAATACCGACAGTCATCGCAAAATCATGGCTTGAGAGCTTGGAGAAACTCCGCAACCCCATCAATCTTGTAAACAACATTAACCCTAAATAAAAACCGATTGCAGATAGAGAAATACCCAGCACTTGCTGCCAATCGATTGAAAACCATGCCTCCCACTTCATAAAACAACCTTATTTTGTTAGATCTTTTTTGAGTCAGTGCTGATGACTGACAGCTAATATCAGTATACTTTTGATGATTTTACGTTTATAGCGAGAAAAATGGCATAAAAAAAGCAACCTCTTATCAGGTTGCTTTTTTTTAGAGTTGAAACAGTATTTTTATTGTTTTAACAAACAAAGGCATCAATGCATATTGATAATCTTACTGTCATCAAGCTTACTGACTAATCAGCTTACCAGATGTCAAATGAGATTAGATAGCTTCGATTTGCTCGGCTTGTGGGCCTTTTTTGCCATCACCTAAGATGAAAGACACTTTTTGGCCTTCGGCTAGAGTTTTGAAACCACCACCTTGGATAGCGCTGTAGTGAGCGAATACGTCTTGTCCGCCATTGTCTTGAGCGATAAAACCAAAACCTTTAGCTTCATTAAACCACTTTACAGTGCCTTCAACTTTATCTGACATAAATTTTCCTAACTCTTTAACTGTTGGCGAGACGTGTGTCGTCACCGATTAATTGATATATACCCAAACTATTTTCTGCTAAATGCAACAGTCAATACGATCAAAATATCGTTAGATAGCTTGAAATTACGACCTAAAATCTTTTGAGTACAGCCTGATTATAGCAGCTTTTTATAATCGCAACAGGTTAAATTGATGATTTTTGTAAATAACGATAATCCGTTTTGAAAAGTCACGAAAGCCAATTAAATACTATCTAATACATTGATAAGAAAGATATTTCATATCATTTACTATCTATCATTCTAACGTAAAGGTGTCATTTAAGTTGGTGACAGCATTATCTCAAATAATAAATAGGTAATAAGTCAGCATATACTTCATTGAGATATCGGTAGCCACGGTGAACTTAATACTAACAAACAAAGCGCAAAAAATATCAGTGAAAATGACTGACTATAGGCGATGTATTTAGCAGGTATCACCAAGTCTTTAGGAGAATCAGGAATACCTTTACGCTTTAGTAAACGCGTCCCGTATATCCATCCAAAGGTAGTATAGATGCCATAAGCAGCAGGTACCGTAATGGCTAGTGGCGTCAAGTCAATCACATATAATATGACAACGGAAATAAAGAACCACAAAGTATCCAAGAGTGAGCTGATTTGAAAAAACTTAGACTTAGGCAATTTGCCATCGGTTTTTTTGAGCATCTCCCCTTCTATCCATATTAAAACAGCTACCACAGCGCTAAGAGTAATATATACGAATTGCGGCGTTAGCCAGTCTGGATAAGATATTTGCACAACACACAACCTATAATCTATAAAAAAGTAAGAACGCGCAACTCAATCGTTTTGATAATTAACCAGCAATTGGTTGCACTAAGAATATTCAAAAAAGTCAATGAAGGCTAAATATATGAGGCATCGATTGGTAGTTTTCAACCAACACCAAAGCGATTGTGGTTAAAATTTCATTAAAGTAGTGCAAACTAAAAAAGCTCACACTATTAAGTAATAGCATGAGCTCTTAGTTCTATATCAGCGACTAATTTCTTAATAGCCTAATACTGAATTAGTTTTTTTCTTTATCGATGATTTTGTTACCACCGATCCAAGGCATCATGCCACGTAGCTTAGCGCCAGTGATTTCGATTTGATGCTCTGCATTGTTACGACGACGAGCCGTCATTGATGGATAGTTGGTTGCGCCTTCAGAGATAAACATCTTCGCGTACTCACCAGACTGAATGCGTTTTAGGGCATTACGCATGGCTTCACGTGATTGCTCATTGATGACTTCAGGGCCAGTTACGTATTCGCCATATTCAGCGTTGTTACTGATTGAATAGTTCATGTCAGCGATACCGCCTTCATACATGAGGTCTACAATAAGCTTTAACTCATGCAAACACTCAAAGTAAGCCATTTCTGGGGCATAGCCAGCTTCAGTTAGGGTTTCAAAGCCCATTTTAACCAGCTCTACTGCACCGCCGCAAAGTACCGCTTGCTCACCAAATAGATCCGTTTCAGTCTCATCTTTGAACGTCGTTTCGATGATACCTGAACGACCACCACCAACACCAGCAGCATAAGACAAGGCTAATTGCTTGGCTTGACCTGATGCATCTTGGTAGATAGCGATCAAATCTGGAATACCGCCGCCTTTTGCAAACTCTGAACGTACCGTATGACCTGGTGCTTTTGGCGCAACCATGATGACATCAAGATCACCACGTGGTACGACTTGGTTATAATGAATCGCAAAACCATGAGCAAACGCTAGGGTTGCACCTTCTTTGATGTTTGGTTCGATTACATCATTATATAGCTCTTTTTGAAACTCATCAGGCGTCAAAATCATGATGACATCAGCGGCTTTTACCGCTTCTTCTACTTCAGCTACTTTTAGACCTGCGTTTTCTGCTTTTTTCCATGAGCCAGAGTTAGCACGTAGACCAACGGTCACATCAACATCTGAATCTTGTAGGTTAAGCGCGTGTGCATGGCCTTGTGAACCATAACCAATGATGGCAACTTTTTTGCCTTGGATGATTGATAGATCACAATCTTTATCATAATAAACGTTCATAAACAGAGTCCTTTTCCTAAATCATGGCTTGCCATGGATAAATAAACACTTAAATTATAATCACCTTATCGAAGTGATGGGTGAGATAAGCGCTATGTTAATGTTTGAATAAATAATTTGACCTACAATAAGTACAGTAAGCACCCATTATAAACTGAGCGTTTTTTCGCCGCGTGCAATACCAATCACACCCGAACGCACCACTTCCATAATACGTTCACGACCAATCACATCAATAAAGCCATCAAGTTTGGCTTTGTCACCAACGATTTGAATGGTATATAGATTGGCGTTTACATCAACGATTTGTGCACGGAAAATATCGGCACTGCGTTTAATCTCTTCACGTACGCCGCCCGTTGCCCGCACTTTTATGAGCATCAACTCGCGTTCGACGTGTACGGTATCTGATAGATTAAGCACTTTAACCACTTCAATCAATTTATGCAATTGCTTGGTGATTTGTTCTATTTTTTCAGGTGAGGTAATAGTGGTCAATGTTAAGCGAGAAATACTCGAATCGTCTGTTGGCGCAACGTTCAAAGTTTCAATGTTGTAGCCACGTTGAGAGAACAAACCGACCACTCGCGACAACGAACCCGCTTCGTTTTCCATCAATACCGAAATCAGATGTTGTTGTTGCATTAGGTACGCTCCCCTTTTGTTAACCACATATCACGCATCGCTTGCCCAGCAATTTGCATCGGATATACATGCTCGTTACGATCGACATAAACGTCAATAAATACCAATCTATCTGTTATTGCCATGGCTTCCGCCAACTGTGCTTCCATGGTCGCAGGATCAGTAATCTTGATACCGACGTGACCATAGCTTTCAGCGAGCTTGACAAAGTCTGGTAGTGAATTCATATAAGAATGGGCATGACGACCTTCATACAGCATGTCTTGCCACTGCTTCACCATGCCTAATTGGGCGTTATTTAGATTTAAGATTTTAACTGGCAAATTATATTGTAAGCAGGTTGAGAGCTCTTGAATATTCATCTGAATAGAGCCTTCACCCGTGATACAAACCACGTCGCGATCTGGACAAGCTAATTTGGCGGCCATCGCATACGGCAAGCCAACACCCATCGTCCCTAAACCACCTGAGTTTAGCCATTGACGCGGCTCATTATAGGTATAGTAAAGGGCAGCAAACATCTGATGCTGACCGACGTCACTGGTGATAATAGCGTTACTATTAGTCACTTTATCTAAGGCTTGCACGACCGCTTGTGGCTTAATACCATTATCAGTGCTGGTGTCATAACGCAGGCCATGACGCTTACGCCACTCATTAATCTGTGACCACCAATCCAACAATGCTGGTTGGTCTAGCTCTTTATCATCACCAACAATTTCTATGATATCGGTCAGGACAGATTTGACATCGCCCACGATCGGAATATGCGCATTAATCGTTTTTGAAATAGAGGTAGGATCAATATCAATATGAATAATCGTCGCATTCGGACAGAATTTTTTGACATTATTAGTGACACGGTCATCAAAACGTGCACCAACTGCCAAGATGACGTCGGCATGATGCATGGTCATATTGGCTTCATAAGTGCCATGCATACCGAGCATACCCAAGAACTGACTATCAGAACCAGGGAACGCACCCAAGCCCATTAAGGTATTGGTTACTGGTAAATTTAAACGGTGCGCAAGATTAGTAAGCTCTTTATGCGCATTGCCTAAAACAACACCGCCACCAGAGTAAATAATCGGACGCTTTGCAGCAAGCAGTGTTTCAACCGCTTTTTTAATCTGACCACTATGGCCTTTTAATGACGGCTGATACGAACGTATAAACACTTCTTCTGGATAAGCATAAGCAAATTTTTCACTTGGCGCGGTCATATCTTTTGGTACATCAATCACTACAGGACCTGGGCGTCCAGACTGAGCAATATAAAAGGCTTTTTTGACAATCATTGGGATTTCGCTAGCGTGGCGCACTTGAAAGCTATGCTTCACGATAGGACGTGATACACCGACCATATCTGTTTCTTGGAAGGCATCTTCCCCAATTAGGCTGCTAGGTACCTGACCTGCGATGACCACCATCGGCACAGAATCCATAAACGCTGTTGCGATAGCCGTTACGGTATTAGTAGCACCCGGACCTGACGTCGCTAATACTACACCTGTCTGCCCTGTGACTCGCGAATAAGCATCTGCCATGTGACCGGCTGCTTGCTCATGACGTACTAAGATATGCTCGATATTTTCTTGTTGAAACAAAGCATCATAGATATGAAGAACCGCACCACCTGGATAGCCAAAAATATATTTGACGCCCTCATCAGTCAGTGATTGCACCAACATCTCAGCACCAGATAGCATGATAGGTTGCTCACTACCCTCAGCGAGGCGTTGTTGCTTTTCTTCAAAATTTTTGGCGGCATTCCCCGTTTGGGTATGTCCCGTCATATTCGGACTTTGCGTGGTTTGCGTCACTGTCATCACCTTTTTTTTGTCAAGAATTGGCGTTCATTTATAAGAGAAAACCATGCTATTTACACAAGATGGTTCATCTTATAGAAATGGCTGCAAATCCTTATCCATATCAAGAATGTGTGCCCACTATCTCTAAGTAACGCTGTTTTATAAGACAGCAGGCTACTCAAACACAGCAATATATGTAGGGTCAGTTTTATGGCAGGAGTCTATCGATGTACAGTGACAAGATGCGCGTGCATCTATAAAAGAAGCTTATTATTGATAAATAGCAGACAGCATTTACAACAGATTGATTTATACAGAGGCATCGATATTCACAATTTAAATCACTCTCACAGCCAATACTAATTTGTAAAATGGTTAGATTTTACGACAGGCTTATTAAAAAGATTGAATTGCTGAATATTTTTCCATGTTTAATACAACCGCTAGAGTCACGCTTAGCGCATTTCAAATAATAAGTTTATCTTAGTCATTGTAGACAGATAAGTCCGGAGACAATACATAAAGTTATCGATAACAATCGTTATGATTACTATCTTTGCAATATCATTGTCACAAAGAAACGAAAACTGCGTAAGCCACTGATAAGTAACCTATCGTCCTCATTTTCAAGTGCCACGGCAATATCATAAAAGCCGCTCACTGACCAATCAACTGCTATTATATTCGATGGTTTGTGAGCTATTGTCAAGAAAAACTTCTAAAGCCCATCCCTAACTATTAGTTATTAAATAATATACATTCATAAGGATTATTTGTTAGAATCGAAAGCTGGTACATTTTTAGTACCATTCCAACACTTAAATGTTATATTGACACATATATACACATCTGTTTTTTACCCCTTGAGAGGATTGCTACTATGGCATATGCGTCTAAAATAAATACTGCTACCAAACTGCTTATGAGTACTGCGTATGTGCTAATGCTGTCGATGAATGCCAGTCATGCTATTCAAGTTTATAAATCTGTCGGTGCACATGGTGAAGTCAAATACAGCCAACATGCGCCGCAAAATGGTAAAAACATTGAGCTGATTGAATTTCGTAGTGATGGCAGACAAAGCAATGCAGGACAATTGGCTGGCAAAACAGATGCCAATCAAAGTACTAATACTCAAAGCGTAGAAGAGCAAAGAGTTGCAGCGCTTGAAGCACGGATTAAAGAACAAGAAGCACAAGCCAATGCACAGCGTTGCCAGTCACTCCGCAATAATTTGACCAACTTGAATGTCGGCGGACGTATTTATGAGATGGATGCAAATGGCAAGCGTCAATATTTAGACGGTCGTGAAATTGAGCTCAAACGTGAACGCGTACAGCAGGCAATTGATCAGTATTGTGGCAACTCAACTACCTAGGCTTAATGCTAATTATAGACGTTAATCAATAGCTGCATCACATGACGAATGGCTGCTGGCATATCCTGAGCTTGTAGTCCTCGTTGTCCAACCAATAACGTATTATTACTTTGATTGACCAGCGTATCCCCTGCTAATCCATGTATAACAACCGCTTGATGCAAGCTTTGCATTCCTGACGATAAATCTTGTTGTGCTAGCAGACCAGCAATGACACCGGATAACACATCACCCATGCCAGCCGTCGCCATACCGGCATTACCGACAGCACAAACATAAACGTGGTGCTCATCTAAGCCCTGCTCTAATATCAAAGAACCTGCGCCTTTTAGCACCCATTCACCACCATAAGTTGTAGCGCACTGTTTTATCGCTTGTAGTCTATTGCTTTCCACTTCACTGATTCTCTTATTCAGTAATCTAGCAGTTTCGCCACTGTGCGGTGTCAAACAAACTTGATGATTAACGCTATATTCTCGCAGCTGACTGACCAATTCATGATGCTCTAATTGCAATGATGCCAAATGATAAAGTCCATCAGCATCAATCACTATTGCCTTTTTAGCTGTCATCGCAGCTTGTAGATACTTTATAAATAACACTTTTGCTTTTTCATCACGACCAAGCCCCATACCAATCGCAATCACAGTAGCTGACTTAATTAACTCCTGCACTCCATCCACATCATGCAAATTAATCGTCATTGCATCTGGTAGCGAAGTTAATAGGGCGCTATGAAAAGCCTCATGGCAAGCAACTGTAATTTTACCCGCTCCTGCCGCCATCGAGCTCGAAGCAGACAGTATCGCAGCGCCGCCCATACCTTGTGAGCCATCGATACGATTACCGCCAATAATCAGTACATGACCATAGCTACCTTTGTAGCTATTTTGACGGCGAGGACTTAGACCATATGCAGTAGTAATCAGTGTTGCTACTGGCATGAACCTTTTATCATTTATTGGATAAGGTATCAGCGGTATATCAATTACCTTGCCGCTACAATCCATACCATCTTTGGTATGCAAACCGAATTTCCGTGCAATTAAACATAGCGTTATATCAGCCTGTATAGCCACCTGCTCAAACACCTCGCCAGTCGAAGCCACCAAACCACTTGGAATATCAACCGCAATGGCCAAGGTGTTATTTCCTTTAGATAACTCATTAAAAGTGCTAATGGCCGTTTTATAAATACCTGTAGGTGCACGATCCAGACCAATACCAAACAGCGCATCAATATAGACATCGGCTTGCAGATTACCATCTACTCCTTCTTCTGGCTCACAAGCACCATTTTCAAAGCGTCGATAAGGGCAATTGGCCCATAGCGCCTCTTTTAGGGTTTTTTGTGCGTCAGAAAATGCTGTTGTGTCACTGGTATCAAAATCATCACTCTCAAAACCAACTGTTACCACTTGTACCTGCCAACCCATTTGCTGTAAATAATAAGCAATGAGCCAACCGTCGCCACCATTATTACCCTTTCCAACCCAAATGCTCACTCGATGCTGACGCATATGACGACGAGGCACATAAGTAGTGGCTGATGGATATATGTTTAATTGTTTTTGTTCATATAATTGCTCTATGTGTTGCGCCATTTGCCAGGCTGCTTGTTTCATCAACCCAAAACTATCATGCCCCTCTACAAACCATGCTTGCTCCATCACATAGAGTTGTTCACTGCTATATAACGGGATAGGTTTTGTATTTTTTATAGGTGATAAATTGGTCTGATTTTTCATAGCTAGTCCTTGAGTATTTTTTGCTGATTTTCTATTTTATTGAGATATGATTACTATCATTTAGCATCAGCTTAGCAAACGCTTACATCAACGTATGTATCAATATGAATGTGAAATTATTTGCTTTTATACTTGCGCTCTTAGCTCACTGGCTTATTATATCGGTATTCACTCTATCGCCTACTGTCACACATGAATAATCCTCCTAAAGTAAACTTGCCTATCTCTTCAACCCAGCAGAAATCAGCTAAGCAAATCTCTGCTGAACCTAAGCCTGCGTCCGAAAAAAAGATTAATGTGAATAATAGCCCAACATTTACCACCACAGCAGATGTCAAACAATGGATTAAAGACCAAGCACAGGCTTTAGGGTTTGCCGACTGCGGTTTTTTATCGGTGCATCATCCTTTATTTGCTAAGCAGATTGTACAATTGCAACAATGGCTCGATAAAGGCTATGAGGGGCAACTGCAGTTTATGCATAACAATCATGAACTGCGGGCAAATCCTGACCAACTGGTAGAAGGGGCAAAAACCATCATCAGTGTCCGTATGGATTACCTGACTCAAGCACCAACCCCACGTAAGATCACTGACAATGACTACCCCAATCAAGGCATCATCGCTCGTTATGCCAGAGGACGCGACTATCATAAAACGATGCGCAGTCGTTTGAAGCAATTGGCACTAAAGATAGAAGCCATGCTTCCTGAGTGGCAACACCTCAATATAGGTTCAGAGCAAGATTTTATTTTTAGGCCTTTTAGCGACTCTGCTCCTATTTTCGAGCGACCCATTGCCGATGCTGCTGGTCTTGGCTGGACAGGAAAGCACACCTTATTAATCAACAAGCAAGCGGGTTCATTTTTTGTATTGGGTGAGCTATTTATTAGTCTCCAGTTACCTGATGACAAACCGGTCAAAGAGCATTGCGGCAGTTGTAGCGCTTGTATCGATATCTGTCCCACTCAAGCGATTGTCGCGCCCTATGAGCTCAATGCTGCAGCTTGTATCTCCTACCTCACTATCGAGCACGACGGTATTATTGATATAAAATACCGCCGCGCAATTGGTAATCGCATCTTTGGCTGTGACGACTGTCAACTTATCTGTCCTTGGAATCGCTACGCCAATCTTACACCTGTAGAGGATTTCGCACCACGGCATAACCTTGATAGCAGCAGTTTGCTTGAGCTGTGGCAATGGCAAGAAGCTGAATTTATGAAAAAAACTGAAGGCAGCCCGCTTAGACGCACAGGCTATGTGAACTTTTTGCGTAATATCGCGATTGGTCTTGGAAATGCTAATGGTAATGAAGAAACCATTACTCAGTTACAATCAAAGTTGGGCGTACATAACGAAATGCTCGATGTACATATCAATTGGGCCATAGCTGAACAGTACGAGAAGTTAAAAAATCTCTAAATCTTAAGTTTATATTTCTATATGCCAAAAAAATGCCTCTTATTATAGTAAGAGGCATTCTTTATTTTTTTCGCACATATCTCTGACAGTTCAAAAGCCTATTATGGCTTAGGAATACGCAGTACTTGACCAGGATAAATCTTATCAGGGCTAGATAGCATCGGCTTATTGGCTTCAAAGATTTTCATATAATCATCCGCTGAACCATAAACCTCTTTTGCGATCTTAGACAAGCTATCACCAGATTTCACTGTATACATCGTTGACTCAGGCGCATCTTCTTCGATATCAATATTATCGATTACCTTGGCCACGTTTTGTACATTACCAATGGCGATAATCGCTTTTTCGCGGTCTGCTTGCGTTTTAGCTTTACCGCTGATTTCTGCAGTATCTGTTGAGCCGTTATACTTGATTTTCAAATCGCTAATATTAAGATTCTGCTGTTGAATACGACGAAGTAAAATATTGGCAACTGATTGCGCAGAAGGTTCGCTACTCTGTACTGGCGTATTGGCGTCTGCTTTAGTTTCTGACTTGGCATCGTGTTTGGCGTCATCACGATTGAAAATTTTATCACCGATATCTTTTGCAAAACTGAACATACCCATTTACATACTCCCTTAAATATTGTTATTTATTATTGATCATTATTTTTTTAATGGCATATACATTCGTATATAACCACACTTTATATATAACTACACTTTGTTACTGCTTACCATTGTGAGTATAGACAAAGATAGGTGAGGTAGATAGTAATAGTATGTTGAGTAATGTTGATTTGGCGTAGCTTATGTTAACGTATTGATTAGTCACATAACTACCTGTCGCCATGGCAAATTAAGAACATAAAAAAACCGCCTATCTCTACAGATAGGCGGCTAAAATAACTCGCTAAGCCACTAGCTAATTATAGCTGCGCTTGTACATAATCAATCGCTTTTTGAACAGTCGTTAATTCTGCTGAATCTTCATCAGGAATGGTAATGCCAAAGTCACTTTCAAATGACATAACCAATTCGACTAGGTCTAACGAATCTGCACCTAAGTCTTCCATAAATGATGCATCATTGTTGATATCTTCAACATTCATACCCAATTGCTCAGCTACTGCAGCTTTAACTCTTAGCTCGGTATCATTACTCATGTAGATTTCTCCTTTTTGATCTATTATTTTGGCAAGTCACCATAGTCCTATCATTAGGCTCTACAGCATTGTATATAAAATCATATCTTCAGATTAGCACAGCTATCTGAGTACTTTGTAACTTATTTATAGCTGGTTATACGTTTTGACGGATGTCTAGTAAAGCCCTGCTATAATACAGGGCTTTGACATAAAAGTATCCGTCATTATAACACCCTTTATTATAGTTTACACTCGTGCACAGAGTTTTTTATTATAACTGTGTAACACTTATTTATCACCTACATATACATACCACCATTGACAGGAATAACAGCGCCTGTGATATAACTGGCCTCATCGCTGGCTAAGAAATGTACGGCGGCGGCAATGTCTTCTGGCTGTCCAAGGCGACTGATAGGTACAGCGTCTAGCATAGAGTTCAATAGGCGCTCATCAAGCTCGTCCGTCATATCCGTTTCGATCAAACCAGGGGCTACGCAATTGATCGTCACTTGTCGTGAGCCAATTTCACGCGCGAGCGTACGGCTGAACCCTTCAACGCCTGCTTTGGTCGCCGCATAGTTAGACTGACCTGCATTACCCATTTGCGCAACGACAGAGGTTATATTGATGATGCGACCACGGCGTGCTTTCATCATACCGCGCACAGCACGTTTACTCATACGGTATACCGACGTCAAATTGGTATCGATAACATTTTCCCAGTCGTCATCTTTCATACGCATCAGCAGACCATCTTGGGTGATACCTGCATTATTGACCAAGACTTGTACTGCGCCGTAGACGCTCTCAATCTCTTCAAACAGCTTATCAATTTGTGCGGTATCACGCACGTCTAAAACACGTCCAATACCGCCACTATCGTGGAGATAACCATCAATCAGCTCAGCACCTTTTTCCGTAGTGGCTGTACCAATAACAAAATGTCCTTCTTTGGCGAAACGTTTGGCAACGGCTTTACCAATACCACGGCTAGCACCTGTCACTAGAGTAATCGTACGACTCATGATAACACCTCCATTAATTTATCAAGACGAGCGGGCTTGTCAGTAGGATAGCTCGTAATTGGCTGTGCTTGGCGCTTCGCCAAGTTGCTCAATACATTACCACTGCCACATTCGATTAAAATATTAATTTGCTTGTCAGCCAGCTCTTGCATGGTTTTTGACCATAATACTGGTTGGCTTAATTGCTCCGTTAATGCCTGCTTGATACCGACCGCACTGCTCTCGACACGCGCATGTCGATTTTGGATAACAGGAATCGTCGCTTGATCAAATTTTATTTCTGCCAGAATCTCAGCCAATGCACTACTGGCTGGCTCCATAAGCGCGCAATGTGATGGTACGCTGACCTTTAGCGGGATAGATTTTTTGCCAGTGTTTTGCACTTTATCAATAACGGCATTCACACCAGCAGCATTACCCGATATCACCACTTGTCCTGGACTATTAAAGTTGGCTGCACCTACAATGGCACCTTCGACATGTTCAGTCGCTTGCTCACACAAGTTTTCTACTCGATTGTCCTCAAGCCCTAACACTGCTGCCATGGCAGTATCGACACCTACAACGGCTTCTTGCATCAACTGACCGCGCTTATGTACCAATTTAACCGCATCAGCAAGCGATATGACTTCAGCCGCACAAAGCGCACTGTACTCACCTAGAGAATGACCCGCTAAATAACAAGGCGCTGTATTTATTTTTTGTTTTAAGATACGCCAAATGGCAATGCTCGCCGTCAGTAATGCTGGCTGAGTATACTGTGTTTGGTTGAGTTTTTCTTCATTTTGACAGATTGCCCATAAGTCTTCACCAAGCGCGGCGCTAGCTTCAGTAAAGGTATCGAGAATCTCTGGATAGATTTCAGCAAGCTCACTAGTCATCCCGACTACTTGCGATCCTTGACCAGGAAAAATTACCGCAATACGTGTCGGCGGCTTTTTTACCATATCGGGTACAGAGGCCATAACCAATATTCCTTATTTAATTGGAAATATCCCTAAAAACAATTGGGGTTTATTATATTATTAGAGGCGATATAAAGCCGTTGCTTTAGTATTTGTCTAAAAAAACGGATTATCGATAAACTATACACTGACGCACACTATTATCATAGTGGATGCTACTGAAACACGTATAGTAAAAGATACCATTCAAATTAAAATGGTAGAGTATATCGGTTCATTTTCATATTTTCTAAAGGCACATGGTAAAAGGTTGTTCAAATACCTACCATAAAAGCCAATAGCAAAAAGCCAAGTTATCTAGCCACATAATATATGATAGCGAAATAACTTGGCTTTCTTCAGCTCAAAGCATATTACCTAATAACAGCGTTGCAAAAATAATGACAGTCACCAGTACTATCATTATTTTTACAATCAGCTATTGAATAGCCAATAATTTAAGCGTCTTGACTAACTTTAAACAACTGGCGACCACGGTAGAAACCATCTTTAGTCATGTGATGACGACGATGTTTTTCACCAGTGGTAGCATCTACGCTTATCTCAGCGATTTCCATACGATGATGTGAACGGCGCATGTCACGACGAGAACGACTTTTACGACTTTTTTGAACGGCCATGATATAGCTCCTATACTTAAAAGGGGATAAGCTTGAAATTCAGCTTTAATCGACACTGACAGAGGCTATATAATCACAACAACCTAAGTCTTACGCATCATTAGTTAAATAGATTGCCACGTATTAAAGTGTTGATTACGTCTAAAATCTATAGTTAGTCTGCAAGATCAGCATCTATCTGCCAGTAGCAGATTGCTAGAATGCAATAAACGGGACATTATACGCATGTTTAGCGGATTAATAAAGCCCTGCTTCTCACTCTTTGGTAGAAAGCTGATGAAAGGTATCATAAATTTATTAAGTAGTACATTGATATATGACTTGTCTCTTAATAAGATTACAACTTGCCTTTTAGCGAGGCTAAAGCAGCAAAAGGATTTTCGCTTTCTTCCTCTTCTGGGATCTCACCAAATTGCTCTACCGTCATTTCACAGTCGTCATGTTTTGGCGACATCGGCGTCTTCAGTAATATCTCATCTTCTACCAATTTTTTGAATGGCAATAAAAGCTCTGGTGCAGGCTCAGTAATAATTTCATCAAGTAATAAATAGTCTTGTTCATCATTGATTGAACGTGCTTGGCTCTCATCTTCTAGTAGCGCAATATTATAATCATCAGACAAATCGATAGCCACTGGCTGTAGGCAACGTTGACAGGTTAACCAAACTTCACCCGTCAGTGTGAATGCCAAATGTAAGACATTATTGCGTCGATACAGATTGGCATTAAGCGAGATGTCTGCTTGTTCATGTTCGGTGGCTAAGGTAGCAGCAAGACGTTTGAAAGCGCTTGGCTCTACCTCTCCTGTCCATTCATAACCAGTATCTGCCCATTTATCCAAAGAAATAGATTCAGGCATACTAGTAGATAAAGGCGCTTTTTTATTATCAGCATAACCTGCTGACGGTTTACTTTTTGGAGTGCTTGACATGCGCGACCTCATTCATCAAAACGGTGTATAATATTGCCTGCCATACTAACGGAAAGCATTGAGCGACGCTAGCGCTAGTATGTTAAATTTATTTGATATAAGCTCTATTTTCATCTCTTTATTTCTCCTATTTATATTCAAAGATAGTTCTTCTTTTCATCTTTTATTTGACCAGTGTTTTACCTATGAATGTGTTTAATGATAAACCTGACTTCTCGAACCTACTTTCTGCACTTGAAGCAAAAATACTATTGCAACGTCTCACTACGTTAACCAATAATGTGAATGCCTCTTCCACTGACTCGTGGAACCTTAACAACAATCAGTGCTTAGAGGATGTAAAAAGTGAATGGCAAAGGTTAGCTGCTATCAAAGGCTTAGATAGCACTCCATCATTGGTTAATAAATACGAGCAAGCGGCTACTGATTGGCTCATCCAATTATTCAATAATTTATTCACTCATCAAAACGTTACATTGGTTCGTGGACAAGGAGAACCAGAGTACTTTCCGGCACAAAATAACGAACCCGCAAAAATTGAATTCGCTCATGGATTTTTTGCTAGCGCATTGCATGAGCTGAGCCATTGGTGTGTGGCTGGAGAGGCTCGTAGACGTTTACCTGACTTTGGCTACTGGTACGCACCAGATGGGCGTACCGCCGCTCAGCAGCAAGCATTTGAGCGCGTAGAGATTAAACCACAAGCGTTAGAGTGTTTATTTACTCTCGCTTGTGAACGATCATTTGAGGTGTCACAAGATAATTTGTTTGCTGACTTTGATACGAGCAATAGTACATTCGCAAATGACGTCTACCGACAAGTGCAACAATACATCGCTAAGCCGAATATATTGCCACCTGATGCTAAAACTTTATTACACGCCTTACTCAGTGTCTCTATAGCTGATCTAGAGTAACAGCAGCATATCAGCGTAAAGGTGCGGTATTTTTATGTTAACGATTGTCTACGCATAGTAACGGCTTGCAATCAAACTTATATTGGCTTTGCGCTATACTAGGAAGGCAGTGATGCTTTTTTAGTAAACTGAGTGAAAGAAGCATGCGCGCCACCGATATTCTACTTAGTCAAAAACCTCACATTTAAAAACCCATAATTATAAAATAAGGAACTGCTATGCAAGTATTTTATATTCATCCAGAAAATCCACAGCCACGTCTGATTGAGCAAGTGGCGGATCTGTTACGTAAAGACCAGCTCATTATCTACCCTACCGATACCAGCTATGCTTTTGGTTGTCGCTTAGGAGCAAAGGATGCACTCGATAAGCTCAAACAAATTCGTGAACTTGATGATAAACACCAGTTTACTTTACTGTGCCGTGACTTAAGCGAAATTGCCAACTATGCTGCAGTGGACAATATACAATTTAAACAGCTCAAAGCGCTTACTCCTGCGCCCATCACCTTTATCCTCAATGCCACAAAAGACGTACCAAAAAAATTGGCACATGCGAAGAAAAAAACCATCGGTATTCGAGTACCTAGCAACCCTATTGCGCAAGCGCTTTTAGAGGCCATGGATGAACCTATCTTAACCAGTTCATTAATACTGCCTAACCGTGATGACATACTAGATGATCCCTTTGAGATTGAGGATTTATTAGGCAATCAAATCGACGGTTTGATAAATGCAGGTGTAAAGACCACTAAACTAACTACGATTGTTGATATGACTGGTAGCCAGCCTGAAATTATCAGACAAGGTGCCGCGGATGTAGATTCACTACTACGGTAATAAACTAAAGCATCAAACACAAAAAAAGCTCCAATTGAATTGGAGCTTTTTTATATACATCTTTTGCTTATTGTAAAATTAGTCGCGATCAACCAATTCTACATATGCCATTGGCGCATTGTCACCATCACGGTAACCACATTTTACGATACGCAAATATCCACCTGGACGGGTCTGGTAACGAGGACCTAACGTGCCAAATAGTTTACCTACCATAGCTTTGCTACGCATACGGCTAAATGCCAAACGACGGTTAGCAACGCTGTCTTCTTTAGCCATAGTGATTAATGGCTCGGCAACGCGACGTAACTCTTTTGCTTTTGGTAAAGTTGTTTTGATCAGTTCATGCTCAAATAATGAGTTAGTCATGTTCTGAAACATTGCCTTACGATGACTGCCGGTACGACCCAGCTTGACTCCACTCTTACGATGGCGCATAGTCAAAAATCCTTAAAGTTTAACGGCTACGATAAGAAAAGCGATCATCAACACGAAGGTCAGCTGGTGGCCAGTTATCTAGGCGCATACCGAGCTCTAAATCTTTAGACGCTAGTACGTCTTTGATTTCCGTTAATGATTTCTTACCAAGATTTGGGGTTTTTAGAAGTTCAGTCTCTGAACGTTGTACCAAATCACCGA
This sequence comes from Psychrobacter sp. NC44, assembly GCF_904846655.1. Lineage (NCBI taxonomy): Bacteria > Pseudomonadati > Pseudomonadota > Gammaproteobacteria > Moraxellales > Moraxellaceae > Psychrobacter > Psychrobacter sp. NC44. The sequence goes on from NZ_CAJHBN010000008.1 coordinate 28,275, forward strand.
TATAGTAAATGTTTTCAGCTTTCAAGCAGTTGGCTGAGCGAACCGTTAGTTCAAGATCGTCCACAGGGCGTAATAGCACCGGATCAACCTCTTCTTTCTCTTTCACAGGCTCAGGCGCTTCTTCAGCTTCTAGGTCAACAAAGATAGAAATCTGTTGTTGTAAAATAGTGGCTGCTTTACGAATTGCTTCTTCTGGATCTATAGTGCCATTAGTTTCAAGCTCAATGATAAGACGATCAAGATCAGTACGCTGCTCTACACGAGCGTTCTCAACCTGATAAGCAACACGAAGCACAGGACTAAAACTTGCATCAAGCTTTAAACGTCCGATTGCTTTAGTATCACCATCTTCACGGCGCTGGTTTGCTGGCTCATATCCACGACCCATTACTACACGCAAACGCATCTTAAGATGACCACGATCACTCAATGTACCCAACACCAATTCTGGATTGACGATGTCTACATTATGCGGTAACGCGATGTCTGCAGCAGTAATAGTGCCTGGACCTTGTTTATCCAAGGTCAAAAATACTTCATTTTGGTCATGAAGCGTAATAGCCAAGCCTTTTAGATTCAAAAGCAAGTCAAGTACATCTTCTTGTAGCCCTTCAAGCGTTGAGTATTCATGGTCAACACCATCAATCTCAGCTTCAATGACTGCAGCACCAGGTAATGAAGATAACAAGATGCGACGTAAGGCATTACCAAGGGTATGCCCAAAGCCGCGTTCTAACGGTTCGAGCGTGACTTTCGCAATCGTTTCATTAACCGTATCCACATTAATGGCATTCGGCGTTAGAAACTCAGTTGCATTTAGCATCATGATGTCACCTCGATTTATTAAACTGGTTTAATTAACGTTAATTGCTCAATGCCGTTTTCACGACATCGAGCAGTACGTCATTACTTAGAGTATAGCTCAACGATCAAGCTTTCGTTGATTTCAGCAGGTAGATCAATACGATCAGGCGCTTGTTTAAACGTGCCTTGTAATTTGCTGTGGTCAACATCTAGCCATTCTGGAATACCACGTTGGGTAGCCAGCTCAATTGCGTTTTTAATACGTAATTGCTCGCGAGACTTCTCTTGGATAGCGATGACATCACCATCTTGCAACTGAATTGATGGAATGTTCACACGAACAAACTCATCACGACCAGCTTTTTTTACCATAACAGTACGATGACTGACTAGCTGACGTGCTTCAGCGCGAGTTGAGCCAAAGCCCATGCGATAAACAACGTTATCTAGACGGCTCTCAAGCATGGCTAACAGGTTTTCACCAGTAGCACCGCGCTTACGAGCAGCTTCTTTATAGTAATTAGCAAACTGACGCTCTAGTACACCATAAATACGCTTAACTTTCTGCTTTTCACGCAGCTGTAAAGCATATTCTGAGGTCTTGTTACGGCTTACACCGTGTTGACCTGGTGGACGACCAGCTTTTTTCGTTTTTACGTCGTATGGTTTAACGCCAGACTTAAGACCTAAGTCCGTGCCTTCACGACGTGATAATTTGAGTTTTGGTCCAATATAGCGGGCCATTGTTATGTCTCCTATAAGCTTTTGGGATAAAAAGCTTCGTCTTTAATATTAGACGCGGCGCTTTTTAGGCGCACGGCAACCATTGTGTGGGATTGGGGTTACATCAGAGATGCTGTTAACTTTATAACCCAATGCACCTAGTGCTCTTACCGCAGACTCACGACCCGGTCCTGGTCCTTTGACCAAAACGTCGATATTCTTAACACCATATTCTTGAGCCGCTTTACCAGCGACCTCAGCTGCAACCTGAGCTGCAAATGGTGTAGATTTACGTGAACCACGGAAGCCTTGTCCACCTGAAGTGGCCCAAGCCAGTGCATTACCTTGACGATCGGTAATCGTAACAATGGTGTTATTAAAAGACGCATGGATATGGGCAATGCCCTCCGATACTGAACGACGAGTCACTTTCTTGCGACTACGAGTGTCTTTAGCCATCTTTTAGCTTCCTAAGTTAATTATCTTTTGAGAGGGCGTGTCGGACCCTTACGAGTACGAGCGTTGTTCTTAGTATTCTGACCTCTAACTGGTAGGTTACGACGATGGCGGATGCCACGGTAACAACCAAGATCAACTAAACGCTTAATATTCATTGACACTTCACGACGAAGATCACCTTCAGTCATGTAATTTGCAACTTGTGCACGGATAGCATCTAACTGTGTATCATCTAACTGACTAACTTTAGTAGTAGGGGCAATGCCAACTGCTTCTAAGATTTTCTGAGCAGTGGTACGACCTACACCAAAGATGTAAGTTAGTGAAATAACAGCATGCTTATTATCCGGAATGTTTACGCCGGCAATACGAGCCATTGATTTCTCTCCATTAAAGAAAAATAAGCGTTATTTATCAATAAGGCTTTATTTTTCAGATTTGTTGCTGTCAATACTAAAGCTTTTATAATTATTATCGCTGCTTTGACTTGATTACAAGCCTATTCATTGACGGTCTTATAAAAGTTTTTGCATAAACTACGGCAAGTGGCGGATGATATCCCATCCGCCGTCATTTTTCAAGTATTAATTGAGATAGTAACAAAAGTCTGAGACTTTATAATACTAAATATTAACCTTGACGTTGCTTGTGGCGAGGTTCTGCTGTACAGATGATATGTACACGGCCTTTACGGCGTACAACTTTACAGCTACCACAAATCTTTTTAACTGATGCTTGAACTTTCATAGCATGCTCCTTTGAGATATCGTACCGCTCATTTAAGGTTGAGTGGGCGATTGAATTAACGTCTGATCATGATATTGATGGGTCATCAAATGCGCTTGGATTTGCGAAATGAAGTCCATTACCACAACCACCATAATCAGTAAAGACGTACCACCGAGTTGAAACGGCACACCAAACGATGACTGGACGACCATTGGCATTAAACAAATAACCGTCATATACATCGCGCCAATAAAGGTCAGTCGGTTTAATACATGATCTAGGTAACGCTGAGTTTGTTGTCCGGGGCGAATACCTGGGATATACGCACCACTACGTTTAAGGTTTTCAGCTACTTCACGTGGACTAAATACCAATGCCGTATAGAAGTAACAGAAGAAAATAATCATCGCGCCAAACAGAACCAAATATAGCGGCTGTCCTGGAGACAACACCAATGCCATATTCTGTAGTATCTTTTGTGTAAGGGTAGGATCAGTTGATTGACCGACCCACTGCCCTAAACTTGCTGGAAACAACAACAACGAGCTGGCAAAAATGGCTGGGATAACCCCTGCCATATTAAGCTTCAGCGGCAAATGTGACTGCTGCTGAGCATATATTTTGCGACCTTGTTGCTGCTTCTGTGCATAGTTTACTGGAACACGGCGCTGAGCACGTTCAATATAAACGATACCAGCAGTAACCGCGATGCCTAGTAGCACAAAAATAAACAGTACAATCAAGTTCATTTGTCCTTGATTGACCTGTTCAATAGACTGCGAAATCATACCTGGCGTACCAGCCACAATACTCGCAAAAATGAGCATTGAAATACCATTACCTACGCCGCGCTCTGTAATCTGCTCACCAAGCCACATCAAGAACATAGCACCCGCTACCAATGAGGTAACCGCTGGAATATAAAAGGTCAGACCAGAAGATAAAGTAAGATTTTGACTGATTAAGCCAGCACACATTCCTAATGACTGTACTAGGGCTAAAGCAAGTGTCCCTTGACGGGTATACTTGTTCAACTTACGTCGTCCCGCTTCGCCTTCTTTTTTGAGGGCTTCAAGCGATGGCAATACTGCAGACATCATCTGTACAATAATCGATGCTGAAATATACGGCATAATGCCGAGCGCCATAATGGACATACGCTCTAGTGCACCACCTGAGAACATGTTAAACATGCTCAAAATGGTGTTTTCGTTGCGCGAAAACAGATCAGCCAAGTTGACCGGATTGATACCCGGTACTGGAATATGTGACCCTAAACGATAAACAACCAATGCGCCGATTAAGAATAATAAACGCGTCCATAATTCATCATACTTGCGTATGAATGCAAATGGATTGAGCGGTATACCAGTCGATGACATTGATTGTTTTGACACGTTACTACTCCTCGATGCTACCACCAGCAGCTTCGATTGCTAGCTTAGCGCCTTTAGTCACTTTGATACCTTTAAAGGTATAAGCCTTAGTGACTTCGCCTGACAACATAATACGGGCACGCTTCATGTCGTGACGGATTAGGTTAGCAGCTTTAAGTGTTTCAAGGCTAACCACATCGCCATCAATTTTATTCAGTTCAGAAAGACGTACTTCAGCCGTCTTCATTGCCATTTTACTGGTAAAACCAAATTTCGGTAGACGACGATATAAAGGCATTTGACCACCTTCAAATCCTGAGCGTATGCTAGAACCTGAACGAGATTTCTGACCTTTTACACCACGACCACCAGTCTTACCAAGACCTGAACCGATACCACGACCACGACGTTGGGCAGTTTTCTTTGCGCCAACACCTGGTGATAATTCATTTAATCTAAGACCCATTACGCTTCCTCCACTTTTACCATGTAGTTAACGCGATTGACCATACCACGGGTTGAAGGTGTATCTTCTACTTCAACAGTATGATTAATACGGCGTAAACCCAATCCTTTCAAGCTCGCTTTGTGGCTCTTTAGGCGATGGGCACCCGATTTAAATTGAGTGACTTTCATTTTTTTCATCGTAACTCACCTAGTCTAAGTTAACCCAAGATTTCGTCTACAGATTTACCACGTTTTGCTGCCATCTTCTCTGGAGTTGACATATCACGTAAACCGTTAAACGTTGCGCGAACAACGTTAGCAGTATTGGTAGAACCATAACATTTAGTCAAAACATCTTTGACACCAGCAACTTCTAATACAGCACGCATTGCGCCACCAGCGATTACGCCAGTACCTTCAGATGCAGGTTGCATATAAACTTTACTAGCACCATGACGTGCTTTGATCGGATGATACAAAGTTGCATCATTAAGCTCAACAGTAATCATATTACGTTTGGCAGCTTCTAGTGCTTTTTGGATAGCCGCTGGCACTTCACGTGCTTTACCGCGACCAAAACCAACACGACCATTGCCATCGCCCACTACAGTCAATGCAGTGAAAGAGAAAATACGACCACCTTTAACAACTTTTGCAACGCGATCAACGGTAACTAAGCGTTCTACTAGACCGTCAGTCTGTTCATTTTTATCATTTTTATCATTTCTAGCCATGATTAAAACTCCAATCCGTTTTCGCGAGCTGCTTCTGCTAAAGCTTTAACTCGACCATGATATTTAAAACCACTACGGTCAAAGGCAACTTTAGTGATACCAGCTGCTTTTGCGCGTTCTGCGATCATTTGGCCCACAGACGTTGCTGCATCAGCATTGCCAGTCGCGCCTGAGCGCAAGCTGCCGTCTAAGGTAGATGCCTGAGCAATCACTTCACCACCGGTAGGAGAGATAATCTGGGCATAAATATGTTTTGGCGTGCGAGTAACCGTTAAGCGATGAACGCCTAAGAAACGGATATGCGCGCGGGTTTTCTTAGCTCGACGCAGACGAGCTGCTTTTTTATCAAACATTTCAACTCACCTTATTTTTTCTTGGCTTCTTTGCGAATCACATGCTCGTCACTATAACGAATACCTTTACCTTTATAAGGCTCAGGTGGGCGGAAACCGCGGATATTAGCCGCTGCTTGACCAAGCTGCTGTTTATTGTTTGATTTCAAAACAATTTCAGTTTGCGTTGGGGTTTCAGCTGACACACCTTCAGGCAACGTATATTCTACTGGATGAGAGTAACCAACGTTCAAAGTTACCTTGTTACCAGCAACTTGTGCGCGATAACCAACACCAATTAACTGAAGACGCTTTTCAAAGCCTTCATTCACGCCTTTAACATAGTTGTTAACAAGAGCGCGCATGGTGCCAGTGTGCATCATGGCTTCTTTTGAATCGACTGTAGGTGAGAAAATGATCGCATCATCTTCCTGTTTCAGCTCGACCAATTCATGCAGGCGTAAAGACAAAATGCCGTTCTTGCCTTTCACTTCGACCTGCCGATCGTTCAAAGTAACACTTACGCCGTTTGGCAGTGTCACTGGGGCTTTAGCCACACGAGACATAGGAATATTCCTTAAAAAATTAACTTCTTTATATTAGCGAAAAAACTAACAGGCTAAAAAGCGTGTTAGTTTAGCATAGTTGACTGCGTTAGACACCTATCAATTTGAAATAATTCATTATTACTCAATCAATAGAAGTCTAACAACCATCAAATAGACTTTATCGTCGTGTAGCTTACGCTACAAATGCGACGATTTCACCACCGATACCAGCAGCGCGTGCAGCACGATCACTCATGATACCTTGGCTAGTTGATACGATAGCAACACCCATACCTTGCTTAACAGTAGGGATAGCGTCTTTACCGCGGAACTGGCGCAAACCAGGACGGCTAAAACGTTGAATCGTTTCGATGACAGCGCGGCCTTCGAAGTATTTCAATTCGATAGATAGGGTTGCTTTATTGTTTGCTTCTTCAGTAACAACAGCGCTCGCCACATAACCTTCGCTAACTAGCAAATCAGCTATTGATTTACGTAATTTAGAGCTCGGCATTGCTACCGATACTTTGTTAGCCATTTGTGCGTTACGAATACGGGTTAGCATATCCCCAACGGTATCTTGCATACTCATATAGTTACCCCTTACCAGCTTGCTTTACGAACACCAGGCACATCGCCTTGCATGACACGCTCACGCAGCATATTGCGTGATAAGCCAAACTTGCGGAAGTAACCGTGAGGACGACCGGTGATAGCACAACGATTGCGCAGACGTACTGGCGATGAATTGCGTGGAAGAGCTTGTAGCTCTAGCATCGCTTCCATACGAGTTTCGTCACTTGCAGTCATATCACTGATAGTTTCTTTTAGCTTGATACGCTTATCAGCGTACTTAGCAACCATTTTTTCGCGCTTTAATTCGCGGTTAATCATGCTCTTCTTTGCCATAACGTCTTTACCTTATTTAAATGGGAAGCCGAATGCTTTAAGCAACGCGCGACCTTCTTCATCAGATTGAGCTGACGTGGTGATTGTCACATCCATACCGCGGATACGATCAATCTTGTCAAAATCTACTTCTGGGAATACGATCTGTTCTTTGATACCCAATGAGTAGTTACCACGTCCGTCAAAGGCTTTAGGTGAAAAACCGCGGAAATCACGAATACGAGGAATTGCAATGGCAATGAGACGATCTAAAAATTCGTACATTTGCTCACCGCGTAGCGTTACTTTGCAGCCAATTGGCCATTCTTCACGAATTTTAAAGCCAGCAACTGATTTACGCGCTTTGGTGACGACAGGTTTTTGACCAGCGATAGCGGTCATGTCAGCTACTGCACCTTCAAGCAATTTCTTGTCTTGAGACGCGCCGCCTACACCCATGTTAAGTGTGATTTTAGTGATTTTAGGCACTTGCATCACATTAGCCAAACCAAGCTCTTCTTTGATTTGCTGCTTTAATTCTTCGTTATATAAAGATTTTAATCTTGCCATTACCATTACACCCTTAGTGTCTTACGCAGTCGCCACTACTTCACCGTTCGAACGATAGACGCGTTGTTTCTTGCCGTCTTCGCCGAACTGATAAGTAATACGATCAGCTTTTTGGGTTTGCGCATTTAATATTGCGACATTTGAGATATGTAGAAAAGCTTCTTTCTTAAGAATGCCACCTTCAACGCCAGTTGCCTGATTCGGCTTCTGATGTTTAGTGACAATATTAATGCCTTCAACTTTAATACGATCATTTTTTACAGCTTGTACAGTACCTTGCTTGCCTTTGTCTTTCCCAGCAATCACGATAACTGTATCGCCTTTACGTAATTTTGACATGGATTACCTCACAATACTTCTGGTGCTAGTGATACAATTTTCATAAACTGATCACCACGTAGTTCACGAGTTACCGGTCCAAAAATACGAGTTGCAATCGGTGCTTTATTTTGGTTCAACAATACCGCAGCATTGTCGTCAAAACGCAGAACAGAACCATCAGGACGACGAACGCCTTTTTTGGTGCGTACAACTACAGCATTCATCACGTCGCCTTTTTTAACACGACCGCGAGGAATGGCTTCTTTAACCGTTACTTTAATAATGTCGCCAACTGATGCATAACGACGATGAGAGCCACCCAGTACTTTAATGCACTGAACTCGTCTTGCACCGCTATTATCTGCAACTTCCAGCATCGATTCAACCTGAATCATAGCGTTACTCCACACGTATGAGCAATAAAAACCAGTTGCTGCCGCTAGCACAGTATGAGTAGTCGGCATTTTAATAATAATAACCGCTGCTACTCTTAATGTGAGTGATATACGCTCGGCGCAATCAGCATCCTTAAAAAGGCGGCTATTTTAACAGCTTCTGGCTTTTAATGCAATTTACTTAGATTTTTTCTACTTTTTCAACCACTTCAACCAAAGTCCAAGACTTGGTTTTAGAGATTGGACGCGTTTCTTTGATGCGGACAAGGTCGCCTTGTTGGCAAACATTATTCTCATCATGGGCTTTGATTTTTGTAGAACGACGAAGCTGCTTGCCATACAAAGGATGACGAACCAGACGCTCAATCAAAACTGTGATGGACTTGTCCATCTTGTCACTGACAACTCGTCCTGTCAATACGCTAGCATTAGCTGTTTGATTGTTATCGCTCATGAGTCGCCTCGTTGTTTCTCGTTAATCAAAGTCTGAAGCTGAGCAATCGCACGACGATTAACACGTACTTCATGGGTATTACCCAACTGACCAGTTGCTTTAGCCATACGAATACGGAAAGCATCAAGTTGCTTTTCATCAAGTAACTGAGTCAGTTCTTCTAATGATTTATCACGTAATTCACTGATCTTCATTACATTATCGTCCGCTTAACAATGGTAGTTTTAAAGGGCAGTTTTGCTGCAGCAAGCGTGAACGCTTCGCGAGCAAGTTCTTCTGAAACCCCTTCGAGTTCATATAGCACTTTACCAGGTTTGATTTCGCATACCCAATATTCTACAGGACCTTTACCTTTACCCATACGTACTTCTAGTGGTTTATTGGTAATTGGTTTGTCTGGGAATACACGAATCCAAATCTTACCACCACGCTTAATTTTACGAGTGATGGTACGACGTGCTGCTTCAATTTGACGGGCAGTCATACGACCACGAGTCAACGATTTTAGACCAATTTGTCCGAATGCAACGGTGCTTCCACGATGAGCTAGCCCAGTGTTACGACCTTTGTGCATTTTACGAAACTTGGTACGTTTTGGCTGTAACATAGTTTAACCTCTGTCTGTGTTTCGACGGTTTCCGTTTCCACGACCACGGCGTTTTGGCGCACGAGTCTGCTCTTCTTTAACGGGATTGTATACACTGTTCATACCGTCAAGGATTTCGCCACGGAAGATCCAAACTTTTACACCGATGGTGCCGTAAGTAGTTTCCGCACGTACTGACGAATAGTCGATATCAGCGCGTAGTGTATGCAATGGCACACGACCTTCACGGTACCATTCAGTACGAGCAATCTCAGCACCGCCAAGACGGCCAGACAGCTCAACTTTAATACCTTTAGCACCAGAACGCATGCTGTTCTGTACGGCGCGCTTCATAGCACGGCGGAACATAACACGACGCTCAAGCTGACTTGCGATACCTTCCGCTACTAGATGAGCATCAAGATCAGGCGAGGTGATTTCTTCAATGTTGACCTGAGCAGGTACGCCCATAATTTTGGTCAATTCTTTTTGAAGTCTTTCGATGTCTTCGCCTTTCTTACCGATAACGATACCAGGACGCGCAGTGGCGATGGTAATCTTAGCAGCACCGGTAGGACGCTCAATCATGATTTTGCTAATCATAGCACTATCAAGCTTTTTGCGCAGATATTCACGAACTTGAATGTCGTTGATTAGGTATTCTGAGTATTGTTTAGGGTTAGCATACCAGTTTGCGTTATGCTTCTTTACAACACCAAGACGAATTCCGATTGGATGTACTTTTTGACCCATAACTTATTCTCCTACCTTTATAGTGATGTGACAGGTACGCTTACTGATACGATCAGCGCGACCTTTAGCACGTGGTAGGATACGTTTTAGCGTAATGCCTTCATCAACGTAGATGGTTGATACTTTAAGGGTATCAATATCTAGACCGTTGTTGTGTTCGGCATTGGCGATGGCTGAGTTAAGACATTTCTTAACAAATACAGCGCCTTTTTTATTACTATACGTTAGGATATCCAAAGCACGCTCGATAGATTTGCCACGAACTTCATCGGCAACGAGTCTAACTTTTTGTGCCGATATGGCGGCACCGCGTAATTTTGCAGTTACTTCCATGGTAAGCACCTTATCTCTTAGCTTTTTTGTCAATGCCATGACCACGATACGTACGAGTCGGGGCAAATTCACCTAGTTTATGACCAACCATCTGTTCACTCACGATAACCGGTACATGAGTACGGCCATTGTGAACAGACAAGGTTAAGCCAACCATTTGTGGTAGGATCATCGAGCGGCGCGACCAAGTCTTAATTGGCTTGCGTGAGTTGGTGTCTAATGCATTCTCAACTTTGGCAAACAAATGCGCGTCTATGAATGGACCTTTTTTCAATGAACGAGGCATGAAATTCTTCCTTTATTTCTTCTTGGCGCGACGGCGGATGATCATATTGTCAGTACGCTTATTACTACGCGTTTTAAGTCCTTTAGACTTCTGACCCCAAGGGCTGGTTGGATGGCGACCTTTATTACGACCTTCACCACCACCATGTGGGTGATCAACCGGGTTCATAGCAACACCACGAACAGAAGGACGAACACCACGCCAACGTGAAGCACCGGCTTTACCAAGTGATTTCAAGTTGTTTTCAGTGTTAGAAACTTCACCAATAACGGCACGGCAGTTCACGTGTACACGGCGAGTTTCGCCAGAGCGCATACGTAGAATAGCATAAATACCTTCACGACCTAACAACTGAACGCTAGCACCCGCAGAACGAGCCATCTGTGCGCCTTTACCGATTTTAAGTTCGATATTATGGATCACAGTACCCAATGGGATGTTTTTTAGCGGTAAACAGTTACCTGGACGAATTGGTGATAGCTCACCTGACATTACTGTATCGCCAACTGCTTGTTTTTTAGCAGCAATGATATAGCGACGTTCGCCATCAGCGTACTTAAGTAAAGCAATGTGCGCAGTACGGTTAGGATCGTATTCAATACGCTCTACCGTGGCTGGGATATTGTCTTTAGTACGTTTGAAATCGATAATACGATAATGCTGCTTATGACCACCGCCAATATGACGAGTCGTTATGCGACCATTATTGTTACGACCACCAGTTTTACTTTTTGATTCGAGAAGCGCTGCAAACGGACGACCTTTATAAAGGTGTGGATGCACCACTTTTTCAACAAAACGACGGCCTGGTGATGTTGGCTTTGCTTTTACGATAGGCATGAGTGTAATCCTTATTCGTTGTTCGCTGTTTCACTAGTAGAAGCAGTCGTATTCGCGACCTCTTCACCAGCATCAGCCATTTGTACATCTTGACCAGCTTTTAAGGTAACGTAGGCTTTTTTGTAGTCATTACGACGGCCGATACTTTTACCAAAACGCTTTGTCTTACCTTTAACATTCAAAGTGTTTACTTTTAAAACTTCAACACCTTCAAACATCATCTCAACCGCTTTTTTGACTTCAAGCTTAGTAGCGTTAGAGTCAATTTTAAATACCTGCACACCAAGTGAGTCGCCAAGCATTTGAGATTTCTCTGAGAATACAGGTCCTCTTAGGATCTGATAAAGTCTTGCGTTATTCATGCTAGTGCTTCCTCAAATTGTTTCGCAGCTTCGACTGTCATGATCACTTTATCAAAAGCGATCAAGCTCACTGGATCCACTTCACTTGTATCAAGTACATTGACATGTGGGATGTTGCGAGCAGCTAAGTATAAGTTTTCGTCAACTTCTTTAGTGACGATTAATGCACGTGATGCATTTAACTCACCTAACTTTGCAATCAACTCTTTAGTCTTAGGTCCAGAAACGCTTAGTTCTTCGACCAAAATCAAACGCTCTTGGCGAATCAATTCGGCTAAGATACACTGCATAGCACCGCGATACATTTTACGGTTGACTTTCTGTGACCAATCTTGTGGTTTAGCCGCGAATGCACGACCACCCCCACGCCAGATTGGGCTACGAATAGAACCTGCACGAGCGCGACCAGTACCTTTTTGGCGCCATGGCTTAATGCCACCACCAGAAACTTCGGCACGGGTTTTTTGAGCGCGTGTACCTTGACGAGCACCAGCAAGATATGCGGTGACGACTTGATGCACTAGTGCTTCGTTGAATTCACGACCGAAAGCCGTATCAGAAAGCTCAACTGCCGCCCCTGTAACTGTTTTTAAATCCACGTTAATCCCCTTGCTTAGGCTTTGACTGACGGACGTACGATGACATCGCCACCGGTGGCACCTGGGATAGCACCCTTGATGACAAGTAACCCTTTTTCAACATCAACCGATATCACTTCTAGGCCCTGAACGGTAACGCGTTTGTTACCCATCTGACCTGGCATTTTTTTGCCTTTGAAGACTTTACCTGGTGACTGGTTTTGACCAGTTGAACCAATGGCACGGTGAGATACTGAGTTACCATGAGTGGCATCTTGCATGCTGAAGTTGTGACGCTTCACGCCGCCTTGAAAGCCTTTACCTTTACTGTTACCTGTGACATCAACCATCTGACCTTGTTCGAACAAGTCAGCTAGGATCTCACCACCAATTTCACGACCTTCAAGATCGCTATCATTGGCACGAAATTCCCAAACACCACGACCAGCGGCAACGCCAGCTTTAGCGAAGTGACCTTTTTGAGCTGCTGCTACGCGGCTGTCACGACGGGTACCTGTGGTAACTTGGATGGCTTGATAGCCATCTACATCAGTATTTTTTACTTGAGTAATGCGATTAGCACTGATCTCAACCACTGTTACAGGGATAGATGCGCCTGCTTCAGTGAAGACACGGGTCATGCCGCATTTTTTACCGACTAAACCGATCGCCATTTTAGACCTCTTTATATCTTATATTAATGGGTTGGGTGTTTATGTGCATTAACCCAAAGCAATTTGAACGTCAACACCCGCCGCCAAGTCAAGCTTCATTAGCGCATCCACAGTTTTGTCGGTAGGTTGAACGATGTCAACCATACGCTTATGAGTACGGATTTCGTACTGATCACGAGCGTCTTTGTTTACGTGTGGTGAAGTTAGAACGTTGAAGCGCTCAATGCGAGTCGGCAACGGTACAGGACCACAAACTTGCGCACCGGTGCGCTTTGCAGTATCAACAATCTCTTGTGCAGATTGATCAATCAGACGATGATCAAAAGACTTAAGACGGATACGGATTCTCTGGTTAGCCATGCCAGCAAGCTCCTAATATGTGCTTTTGTCATTTTTGCTTTGCAAAGATATGATCAAAAGCCGTTTGGTTAAATATTCACTTAAAGCGGCCTTCTGTTCTTAACCAGAATGAGTTCTTTATCCGAACTTGTAGCGTGCCAAAAGCAAAATAGTTTAAAGCCCCGCCGACCCTTCCATTATAGGATGTCAGCAAAGGCATAATGAAATAGTGCTAGAAACGATGCTCTAGCTGTCATAGCGCCCGCTGTTTGATTGGCGGCGCATATATAATTCAGTGGTGTATATTATACATAGTATTTCAGTCATTGCAAGGGTAATATCTGTAGCGACTTATGATATTACCCTTTATAAACAGTAATATGTAAACAACCGTATCTGTGCTTAATAATCACGCTTATATGAATTGGTAACTATGCACTGTTAATCTAAAACTATGAAACATCAATCCAAAACAATGTCATATTGCTCTTGAGTATAGAGATTTTCGACATCAAAGGTAATCACTCTACCAAGTAAATACTCTAAATCTGCCACCGTGTCTGACTCTGAAGTGAGAAGTAAATCAATCACTGCAGCATGGGCAACGACCGTAAATTTCTTGGGAGAGTTATAAGTACGAGCACAACGCATGATTTCACGGAATATCTCAAAGCACACTGTCTCAGCCGTTTTAACAAAGCCGCGTCCTTGACAGGTCGAGCATGGCTCACATAGCTGCTGTCCGAGCGACTCACGCGTACGTTTACGCGTCATCTCTACTAACCCAAGCTCACTGACCTGAGTAATCTTAGTTTTGGCATAGTCTTGTACTAGCTGTGATTGCAGACTCTCTAACACATCATCTTTATGCTGCTGTTCAAGCATGTCAATAAAGTCTAGGATGATAATACCGCCTAGATTACGCAAACGCAGCTGACGGGCGATTGCATGAGTTGCCTCAAGATTGGTTTTATAAACCGTATCTTCTAACGAACGCCCGCCTACGAATGATCCTGTATTGACATCGATTGTGGTCATCGCTTCTGTTTGGTCGATAATGAGATAGCCACCTGATTTTAAATCTACGCGGCGTTTTAAAGCATCACGCAAATCATCTTCGACACGATGGACATCAAACAAGGATGGCTCAGCGGTATAATGGACAATGCGGTCATAGACAAAAGGTACAAACTCTTTGGCAAAGGATCTGACTTGTTCGTAAATTTGTGCATTATCAATGATGACTTTCTCGGTATCCGCGTGTACCAAATCACGGATAGAACGCAGCGGTAATGATAGCTCTTGATAAATAAGCTCAGAACTTTGATGTTGTTTCATCTCTTGGCGACGCGCGCAGATGGTACGCCACAGTTGCAATAGATAATAAATGTCTTCTTCAAGCTTATCGACAGGGACACGTTCAGCAGCGGTACGAGCGATGAGACCGCCTTTTAGATTGACCGTTTGCATCAGGCTACTAAGCTCAGTCTTCAAACGAGTGCGCTCTTCTTCGCCATCAATGCGCTGAGAGATACCAATGTGTTCGCTTGAGGGCAGATACACCAAATAGCGAGATGGCAAGGATATATTGGTGGTCAAGCGAGCGCCTTTACTGCCCAACTGATCTTTGGTCACTTGCACTAAAATACGTTGGCTTTCATGCAAGCGATGTTGAATCAACGTTTTAGAAACAGGGATGACTTCGGTATTTTGTATACTAATCACCGGTGGCGTGACAGCCAAGTTATCAGTACCATTTTCTACCACAGCATCTTCTATATTGCTATCCGAGTTTTTATCGCTATTGTCAGCCGCTTTACTTTTATTTTCTGCTACTGGACGCGGCTCACGCTGCATATCATTGACATGTAAAAATGCTGTCCGCGACTGCCCGATATCAACGAATGCTGCCTGCATACCAGGTAAAACGCGTACGACTGTACCCAGATAGATATTGCCGACCAGACCCAATTTATGATGACGTTCAATATAAATTTCGCCCAAGATGCCATTGTCTAAGACTGCGACACGGGATTCCATTGGACTAATATTAATCAGCAGCTCTTCGGACATAATGTTTTTCTCTTATCTCTCAGCTTTCTTGTTAGACGTTCATCGTCTATTATCTTTATAGTGTAACAAATGCAGCTGGCTCTCGCCCATTACTCTCGCGTGTTATTATGTGCAGCAGGTTAGAGTGACAACCAATCTCTGAGAGACAAATAATCTCCATCAGGGTCTGTCTCGTATTTTACTTGACACTAATATCTGTGACGTTTTTAATTAACGCCAGCGTTTGTGGAAGTGGTAAACCCACGACATTGGTATAGCTACCATTGATACGGCTGACCCAAATAGCACCCAAACCTTGTATACCATAACCACCCGCTTTATCAGCAGGCTCACCACTTTCCCAATAGTTACTCATCATCTCCGCAGTGAGCGCTATAAAGGTCACTTCGGTACGCTCAGTGATTCGTTGCTGATTAATGATTTGAAATACTGGCTCATGAGTTGAGCTGTTAGCCACTTTAGAAGATAATGATATATAAGTTGCTTGAACCGCTGTCCATACTTCATGGACATTATCAGACATCCGTTGCCACATGCTATAAGCGTGCTCACGATCGACTGGCTTGACCAGCACTGTTTGACCATCTGCCAGCACACCGATGGTATCAGACGTTAAAATGATAAGTGAGTCAGAAAAACAGCTTTTATCCGTTTTCAAGCGTGATGCTAGTTGCTGTATGGCAGCCTCAGCTTTAGTGGCGACCATGCGCTCGATATAGTCTGTGGGTGACTCATCATCATGCTTTGTTTCATCAACATCTACACTCAATGTGCTAAATTCTAGTTGTGCTCTTTCTAACAGCTCACGACGGCGCGGCGAACCAGAAGCTAAAATAATATCCATCGCTACTCTCTTTATATCTGAATTTATCTGCCTACTACCGAAAACTGCTGCCTTTTAGTGCATTAACATTAGTTAGTCAGGATTAATAAACACCAGCGCTAAAATCTTATTGGTTGTCAGCAGAATTTTTCTTATGACGCAAATTTACGCAAAGCCAGTAGTACCAATGGCCAGCTGATGATACTCATCAACAGTGATAAGGCAGATTGTGCGACAAAGACATTCTGGATAAACATCTGCAATATCCATAAACATAATTGAAAAACAACCAATCCTAAGCTCGCTAATAACCATGCACTGATGGTATTTAGTTGCCTAATATAAATACTGGTTATTTTTATGAAGAAGGCGACTGCCACGGCGGCAAACGCTTGCTGTCCCAAATGGGTATCCATGAGTAAGTCAGCAATGAGACCGATGGTAAATGCTGTAAAAATACCAACATAGCGTGGCTGAAATAACAACCAAAAAATCAGCACCATGATCATGACCATAGGGCGTAAGGTAGCCATACTAGGACTTAACGGATATACATTGAGCGATGACGCAATAACAAAACTTAGAATGATGGTAGCAATCAGTAGTACCGTTGCATTCTCAGAATCAGGATACGACATGGGTACTTACCTTAACGAATGTATTGATGGCTGCTGTTAAAGCATGAGTGGGTATTGATGGGATAAAAACCATGGCTAAAAATGTATCGACAAAAAGACCAGTTAATAAATAGATGCCAGCCATTATCTTATTGGTACTTACGTATTGAGCACCTAACTTCTTAAAGGTCATTGAGAGTCATATTATTTTTATTCACCAGCTTATCTTGCAGGACTAATACATACGCATTATCGATAAAGTTCGCCGCTGGGGTCACTTCTATACTTCTAAAGTTATCGGCTTGAGTATCTTTAATATGGGCGATACGCCCGACACGATACCCTGCTGGAATACGCCCACCCAATCCTGATGACACCAGCTCATCACCCACACGCACGTCTGAGGTTTTGAATACATAGTCAAGGCTTAATGAGGTTGGTATACCTTGCCCTGTCACGATAGCGCGTTGACCTGTACGCTTGACTGTAACTGCAACCGATTGCTGTTCATCAGTAATCAATAGTAGGCGACTGGTATTGGGATAGACATTAATAATCTGCCCTAAAATACCGTCTTCATCAATCACTGTCTGTCCAACTTGAACCCCGTCTTGAACGCCTTTATTGAGCACCACGATTTGTCTGAGTAAGTTGGTGTCTGTACCAATTACCTGTGCCAAATTAAGATCAAATTGTTCAGGCTTGGTTGTTGATAAAATACCTTGCAGGCGCGCATTTTGTGCCAAAATATAATCTTGCTGCTGTAACTTGGCTTGCGCATGGATAAGCTGAGACTTCAATTGCATGTTTTCGCGGCGCAGCGCTTCTTTAGACTGTAAGCTGCCACCTGCCCAATGCTTGGCATAACTCGGTAACAGTGACAGCTCATAAATAGGCTGCATAGCGGCATGACTGGTACTACGTACTGGATTAAACCATTCTGAATTTTTGCTATCGAACCACATCAGTATTAGAGCTGCTATTAATACAATGGCAGTCTTACGAAGTGCTAACGGCTGGCGCGCAAAAATACTTGGGGTCATAAGTCGTCTAACTCAGGAGTTATAAAATAAGCAGTAGCCAGTACTGGGTTCTAGTTAATGAATGCAATTAAAGGCAGCGCAACTGGCTACCTTTAATTTTATACTGTTTTAACCCACTATTTTTACGCAAGCTATCATCAAGCACGACGAAGATGATTTATCAATACCGCAGTGCTTAACTAAAGCAATCTAAACAAAAATCATGTTCAAGCTTTTGTTATTGATAAAGTCAAGCGCAATACCACCGCCGCGGCTAACACAAGTCAATGGATCTTCAGCAACGGTCACAGGTAGACCTGTCTCTCTTGAAATTAATTTGTCCAAATCACGTAACAGCGCACCGCCGCCCGTCAAAACAATACCACGCTCTGCGATGTCTGATGACAGCTCAGGTGGCGTCTGCTCAAGTGCCGCTTTTACCGCGCTAACGATACCGCTCAGCGGATCACTCAGGGCTTTTTGTACTTCTTCTGAATTAACAGTAAAGGTTTTTGGCACGCCTTCTGCCATGCTACGACCGCGAACTTCGACTTCTAGCTGACTGTCTTCATTCAAAGCAGAGCCAACTTCGTGCTTAATACGCTCAGCTGTCGTCTCACCAATCACACAACCATGGGTACGGCGCACGTGGGTGATAATCGCGTCATCAAACATATCGCCACCGATACGAATCGACTCAGCATAAACGCAACCAGATAACGCGATAACGGCAATCTCCGTCGTGCCGCCACCAATATCAACCACCATCGAACCGCTGGCCTCATGAACTGGCAAGCCAGCACCGATGGCAGCTGCCATTGGCTCTTCTAACAATAGTACTTTACTCGCACCTGCCGAAGATACCGCTTCACGAATCGCTTTACGCTCAACCAGAGTAGACTTACAAGGCACACAAACCACCACGTTAGGCTGCGCCATAAAACGCTTGGCTTTTACCTTCGTGATGAAATGCTTGAGCATTTTTTGCGTCACTTCAAAGTCAGCAATCACGCCGTCTTTTAATGGGCGAATCGCTGTAATGTTAGCAGGTGTACGACCAAGCATCTGCTTGGCATCAATACCAACAGCCGCAACGGTAGGGTTTTGGGTACGATTACTTCGTAACGCAACCACCGTAGGCTCGTCAAGTACGACGCCTTTATTAGGAATAAAAATGAGAGTGTTCGCAGTACCGAGGTCGATAGCGATATTATTTGATAAAAATCCAAACAGGTTCATGACTAATATTTCCAGCGTATTACAAATGAGGCGAATGAGGCGAATGAGATTGACTGAGGCGTTACTCGTCAGCGTTGAGCAGGTCGTCGTTAGACATTACTTATGGCGAAATTTGAACCTCGCAACAAGTCAAACCTAAGCAATAATGATGCAATGGAAAAACTGAGCTAAATTATACCGATTTGGCTCAAAAAAAACACAGATATTTGCATCAGTAAGTCAGGATTTCGGTCTTAAACGCTAAAAGTTGTTACAAAGTTTAAAATAGCAGTAAATACCATTCGACTTAATGAAACATCATTTAATTCAATAACTAACAAGGCTCTACAGGCAAATGATAATTTTGCTTAGCAGCACAGGTGCATACTGTAACGTATTTCAGAACGTAATGGGTAAGCAATTGAGAATCAATCGTGAATTATACGGTCAATTTTGCAAATCACGCCATCTTGGTTGATATTGTGCATCAATCAAGCGTCATGCTCTGTAAACTTAAGCCAGATGCTTTATAATAAAGCCACTATATATACATCTTAAGATAAACCCCTTGTTTTAGTTTGTGTTAATAATTATCTATATCTAATGCTTGCCTATTTTAGCCGCATTCTACTCTAACAAAAACTGTCCTTCACTGGAGAAACTATGTCACAGCAACCAGCAACGTCTGACAGCAACGTCAGCCGTGAAGAAATCCTAGAAGTTGCCAACCTTGCACGTTTGGGTGTCGATGAAAGCACAGCCGATAGCTATGCCGGCGATATTAGTAAAGTATTAAAACTGATGAATACGTTATCTAACGTGGATACCACAGGCATCAAACCCTTAGCGAATATCCATGAAGCTTGCCAAGAATTGCGGGCTGATGTGGCCAAACACGATATCAACCGCGCGCGCAATCAGTCAGTCGCCCCAGCTGTTGAAAATGGCTTATATTTGGTTCCACAAGTGATTGAATAAGCAGCGCGCTGCTTTAATCGCTACCCTATTTTACTTTATGCTATTCACATTTTGACGGACGACACCTTATGTCAGAACTTCATTTATTAAGTACCCAGCAGCTTATTACGGGCTTGCAAGACAAACAATTTAGCAGCCTTGAGCTGACAGAACACTACATCAAGCGTATAGATGCGCTAGACAATAAGATTAACAGCTTTATCACTCATACTTCTGAGACAGCACGCGCGCAAGCAAAGGCAGCAGACGAGATGCGCGCGCAAGGCGATCAGCGTCCATTACTTGGCGTACCGATGGCGCACAAAGACATCTTTTGTACCCAAGGTGTACTGACGACTTGTGGCTCTAAGATGCTGCATAACTTTGTCTCGCCTTATGACGCTACCATCGTTTCTAATATCGACAAAGCAGGCATGATTAGCTTGGGCAAGCTCAATATGGATGAGTTTGCGATGGGCTCAGACAATAGCAGCTCATACTACGGCACGGTACAGAATCCTTGGAACCTAGAGCGCGTCCCCGGTGGTTCATCAGGTGGTAGTGCTGCCGCCGTTGCCGCAGGTTTTGTCCCAGTCGCAACGGGCAGTGATACTGGTGGCTCTATTCGCCAGCCTGCCTCATTTTGTGGTTTAACCGGTATCAAGCCCACTTATGGTCGCGTCTCTCGCTTTGGGATGATTGCCTATGCCTCAAGTCTGGATCAAGCGGGTAGCATGGGGCGCAGCGCTAAAGATTGTGCCTATCTGCTACAGCCAATGATTGGTCACGATCCACGCGATGCAACGTCCATCAAGTATGATATGCCTGACTACGTACAAGATATCAGCGATGCAGAAGCTGCGGCTGGCGATAAGCCATTTAACGGTCTACGTATTGGTGTTGCCAAAGAATACTTTAGTGCGGGACTAGACGCTGAAGTAGAAACGGCCGTACGTGCTGCTCTGAACAAGTATGAAGAGCTAGGTGCGACGATTGTGGAGGTGAATATCACTGACCCTGAGATTACCCTTGCCACTTACTACATGCTCGCCCCTGCCGAAGCCTCATCAAACCTGTCACGCTTCGATGGCGTACGCTTTGGCTATCGCTGTGAGAATCCAACCGATCTGCTCGATCTATACACGCGTTCACGCTCTGAAGGCTTTGGTCCTGAAGTACAACGCCGTATCTTGACCGGCACTTATGCACTTTCGGCAGGTTACTTTGATGCGTACTATACCAAAGCACAAAAAATCCGCCGCTTAATCGTCAAAGACTTCGATGAAGCCTTTGCTAGCTGTGATGTGATTGCTAGCCCAACAGCACCAACCGCTGCTTACAAGCTTACTGACAACCTTGATCCTGCGACCATGTACTTGGGTGACGTTTATACCATCGCGGTCAACTTAGCGGGTCTACCTGCGCTTAGCCAGCCAGTTGGTCTAACCTCAGAAGGTTTGCCTATTGGCTTACAATTAATCGGTAAGCATTGGCAAGAGAGCCAATTGCTCACGACTGCTCATTTATTCCAGCAGCATACAGACCATAATCTACAACACTCTGCCATCGCAAAGGAGACGGTATAATGAGTACAGCTACTACTGATAACAATGCCGTGCGCGAGCATGCCGTGCGTAAAGAGCTTTTCGTCGATGGTTATGAAGTGGTCATCGGCATTGAGATTCACTGTCAACTCAATACGGAAAGTAAAATATTCTCAAGTGCGCCGACTGACTTTGGTCATGAGCCAAACAGCCAAGCTAGCATCGTAGACTTAGGTCTGCCTGGCGTATTGCCAGTGCTAAATGCTGGTGTGGTCGATCGTGCCCTAAAATTCGGTATCGGTGTCAACGCTGAGTTAGGTCTATTTAATACGTTTGACCGTAAAAACTACTTCTATCCAGATTTGCCTAAAGGCTATCAAATCACTCAGATGGCAAACCCTATCGTTGGCGAAGGCTATATCGATGTGGTGGTCAATGAAGGGGATAAGAACGAATATCCAAAACGTATGGGTATCACCCGCGCACATTTAGAAGAAGATGCGGGTAAATCAGTTCACGATGCCGTCGATGGTATGACTGGTGTGGATTTGAACCGTGCTGGTACGCCATTAATCGAAATCGTCTCTGAGCCAGACATGCGCTCAGCTCACGAAGCCCTTGCCTATATCAAAGCCATTCATCAGCTGGTCACGTGGCTTGGTATTTCAGACGCAGTGATGGCGGAAGGCTCATTCCGTTGTGATTGTAACGTCTCTATTCGTAAGCCTGGTGCTGAATTGGGTACGCGTACTGAGCTAAAAAACCTCAACTCGTTCCGCTTTATCGAACGCGCCATCAATCGTGAAATCGAGCGTCAAATCGACATCATTGAGGACGGTGGAAAAGTCGTGCAGGCAACGATGCTGTATGATCCAGAGCGCGACGAAACTCGTGTGATGCGTACCAAAGAAGACGCTAACGATTATCGTTACTTCCCTGACCCTGACTTGCTACCTGTGCGTATCGAACAGCATACGGTTGATAGCATTCGTGCAGCAATGCCGGAGCTACCCGTTGCTCGTCGTGCCCGTTTTGAAGAAGCGCTTGGTCTATCAGAATATGATGCTCGCATCCTAACGGGTAGTCGTCAAATTGCTGATTATTTCGAAGCAGTCGTCGAAGAAATTGGGCGAGCAGATGCCAAAATGGCTGGCAACTGGGTGATGGGTGACCTACTCGGTGCGCTAAATAAAGATGATAAAGAAATTACTGACTCCCCTATCAGCGCCAAGCAATTGGCTGGTATGCTAGCCCGAATCAAAGATGACACGCTATCTGGCAAATTGGCGAAGAAAGTCTTTAGCGCTCTATACGAGCGTGAAGGCGGTGATGCTGATGATGCCGCTGACAAAATCATCGAAGAAAAAGGGCTTAAGCAAGAAACCGATACGGGCGCTATTAAAGCCATCGTTGAAGAAGTCATCGCTAAAAATGCAGCCATGGTTGAAGAGTATCGCGGCGGTAAAGAAAAAGCCTTTAACGGTCTGGTCGGTCAAGTCATGAAAGCAAGTCGTGGTAGTGCCAACCCGCAGCAAGTCAACCAAATCCTCAAAGAGCTACTAGGTTAAGGATAATTGCTGATTGGTTTTGCCCATTGGTTATGCTGACTGTGATACGTAAATTAAGGTTATAGAGTTTGACTAAAATAAATAGCCCTTGCAATATGCATAATTTTGCGTAAAATAGTCAGTCATTCGGGGCGTAGCGCAGTCTGGTAGCGCACTACACTGGGGGTGTAGTGGTCGCAGGTTCAAATCCTGCCGTTCCGACCAAACATAGTAGTAAAGAAAAAAGCCAATCATTGTTTTCAATGGTTGGCTTTTTTTTGATTAAAATTTGGGCAATGCCTTACAGTTGTTACTTTTAGTAGGTGTAGGTATGACATTTAAATTACTTTGATGACAAATCTACAGATTACTAGCCCCTGCACAGACATCTTTGTTCAAAACCACTGTTTCTACCAAATTATCCTGATTGTCATAACTAGATAGCTTAACCACAACATTATTAGCAGCTTGGTATTTTGCGCCATAAAAATCATTACAAAGCTCAGTCATACCCGACTCTTGGAAACTAGGCTCCATGTTCTTAAAAGCGAGTGAGCTTGAGTATAGGTCGACATGCCAGCTCATCAAGTGATTTTTACCACCCAATTTAAAATCAGGTTGCTCATTTTTAATCTTTTTATTAAACATATGATCCATTAAGTCAAAAAAAGTAGACGCGGCTTCTAAGTCTACGTAACGGTAGTTTTCATCTACGACCTCAAACTCTTTAAAATACTTATCCATAGCATCAAAAGCACTGGCACTGGCATTGGCATTGGCATTGGTAGCGAATGTAACACCCATCAGAACAGCAGTAACTAGCCATGCTTTCATAATATATTACCTCTCATAACGATCATCTTTATCTATTCAAACAATTCAAACTGTTGCTTGATTTTATTATACATATAATTACTTTTTTCATCAGAACTTGATTTTCCATTACTCTCATTACCAATATGGCCTAGTTTCACAATTTATTTCCTCAATTTTATACTTGATAGCAGCAATACAGTATTTGTCTTCACTCACATACTCCCTACTCTCATAATTACAAGTTTCTTTTTTATTAAATAGAGTGCACCTTCGAACCTTGTCATAGTTTAAGCTGTCATTAACCACCATAACATGATTAATTGCTTACTGAATATCTTGTGAAATATGCTCTTAGGGCAAAGTAGGTTTCTGTGCCATAGTCAAAGTTGCGCCCATAGACGCACAGGCAGTGGACTTATCATGCATGAAATATTTTACAGATGCTTATTTATCATAGATTATCATCTTAGTATTAATAGTAAGGCATTATCGAGCAACAATATTTGGCTTGATACAAGTTATGGATAGAATATCTTGTTATTTTCAGGCATTAGCCGACAAGTGGTCACAACATTAACATAATACGATTGACCATAGACTTTTATAGAGCGAGCCGTTAGGGTAAATGCTACACCTTTACACTGGTTTATCCTATGTCAGAGCCTATCGCTCAGCCCACCTCTACCCGCCCTATAGATGATGCCCCTTGGGAGCGTTACAAGCGACCTTATGTGCGTGATTTGGCTTATGCACTTGCTTGTCCTAACGTATTAACGCAGTGGATAGACTTTGCACCGCAGGAGAACACACATGCGATTTCAGTACATAGCGCCAGATTTTGGCAGGTACAATTTGAAGCGTATAAGCAACGATTAACAGAACTAGATACTACTACTGATTATCAAGAATTGACCCGTTATTTACTCAAGCGTCCAAGTCCCAATCGATTGGGGTTTCATTTTGAAGGGTTAATTTCTTTTTGGTTAGAAGATGGGTTTGCGCGTAAGTTGCATCTATACGAGACAATCGCTAATAACATACAGTTATTTAACGGCAAGCAGACGACTGGTGAGCTGGATTTAATCTTATATAATCATGGAGAAAATCTGGTCGAGCATTGGGAGCTGGCGATTAAGTTTTTTATGGGATCAGCGCCTTTTGCTCCTGAGAACTGGGTTGGCATCAACTCCAATGACAATTTACAGCGTAAAATGACCCATATGCAAACCAAGCAGTTTCGTACCGTATGGGTAGATACCGAAAAGCATGGACAAGTTAAAATTGATAAGCGTTATGGGATAATTAAAGGACGCTTCTTTTTGCCAATCAATACCTGTAATTTTACTTATCCGCCTTGGTTAGCGCCAAGCTTTCCTATACATAAATGGTGCGATAACACCGATATGACTAATCTTGCGACGCTTGATATAAGGGCATTACGAGCTGCCCATTATATCGAATGGTTTACTAGGCGCGACTGCTATGATGGACGACAGCCGCAGGTAGCTTGGTCAAACGACGCAATGCCTATGCCTACGACAGGACTATACTTCGAAGGTCATAGTCCGATCGTCATTTATCCTGAACAGCGCGACAAAACGCATGATAAATTTTAGTAACGTCCACCGCATTATATGCACATCGACGCTTTAGCCATCTGCTTTATTAATGCAATGAATCAAGCTACCAAGCATAGCGTCCATACAAGCTAATCTCACTGCGTTTGGCTTTTTCTGAATCGAGACTGTCGGTCAGCAATTTGATGCCAGCATAACGACTGTCTACAGCAAGACCCAATGCTTGCGTTTGCGGCTCTATCAAGCCCGTCACCGTAATGGGGAAAGCATCGTTGGACGTTTGGTAGCCTGCGGATAATTGATATAAGTCTTGAATGTCATTCACTTGACCATGTAGACCGAGCTGCCATTGACTGTCTAGCTGATGCTGAAGGCTACCTTCCACTCGCCATGGCAATGTCTGTGTGACATCATCAGTGCTAAGCTGCCCTTCAATCGTATAGAGAGGTCTGCCGTTGACGTCATAATCCAATGCATAACGAGTGCTTGGCATGTCTTTCCAGTGCATACGTCCAAGGATATCGTAGCCACTCAGAGACAACTGCGTACTATCAGACAACTGACCTGTGAGCTGCAAATCGAGCGAATAACCATATCCCGAAGGTTTCGCGGGGTTCCAGTCTAGATTTTCCTCCCCTAAAGCCGGTTCATCATAGTAATAATCGATGTAAGCGTTGGTTTTATCCAAACTGTCTCGTATGTCTGTCACCTCATTATTTGGCAACACTCTGGTGCTTAAATCGCCAACTATCTTACCTTCTAATGCATGCAGTCCTTGCCAGAGATTGGCACGAGTAGTCAATTGCCAGTTAGGCATGAGCTGCTGCGTCAGACCAATATTAGCACCGAATCTTTCATTGTGCTTGGCTTCCAAAAATAACGGATAATCTTGACTGGTACTTGAGGGCTGTTTATTTTCATACTGCCAATAAACTTCGGCAGTCTCTTTGCTAAACGTCATTAAATAATCATAACGCCAACCTAGACCGTAGCTAATCGCACTGCCCGCAGGACGAATCTCAAGCGACGTCCGACCTTGGGCATAAGCATGATCACCCGAGTCCAAAGGGGCACTCCAATCGTCTAAAAATGCTGAGATAGGCTGTGTTGGGCTATGAGCCGTTGCCATCACACTCCACTCTATCTGTGCGTCTGATTGTTTGGTCTGACTGTCTAGCAACCCTGTCGCTTGGGGGTAGAAGTAAAAATTCGTATCAGCAGCTGGTATATCTGCACTATCAGCAACCGCAGCGCTGGATATCATCATAGCGGCAATCGCTGGCGTAGTGATTAACTTGGTACGGCTGTATAAATGCGATGCTAAGCTTTTAGGTAAAAAACCATAGAGAATTGAAACGTTATATGGCATAAATTTCTCACGTTTATTAGAGAGCATAAAAAAGAGACAGTAATCTGTCTCTTTTTTTGTTGCTATACCTCAATCGCTACTAACAACGGTTGAGAGTCGATGTGACACATGATTTGATTATAGAATAATTAAACTGTCATCAGTAAATTTGGCAGTAACTTTGCCATCATTATCCATCAAATCACCGTAGTCTTTACCGTTAACCATGATATCGCCAAGCTTACCCATTTTATCTTTGATAAAATCACCATTGGCATCGACATTTAACTTGATCGATGCTTTATTTTGCTCAACGGTAAACTGGGTGCTAACCACATCATAGTTATTATCTAAGCTTGACTTACCTGTTACAAATAGCTTCTTACCCTCTACGCTAGCAGTCAGACCTTGTAGCTCAATAACATTACGAGCAGTACGTTTAAGATTGGCTTGGAAATCAAGTGGAATCGTCGTTGTGCTCTCTTTCGTTACCTTGCCCTTAATCGCCAATACTATTTCCATACCTACGTATTTATTGGCGGCTTCTTCGATATCACCGACTTCATCGATTATGATAAATTTCTTTATATCAGCGTCATTGGCAGTCGCGTTCAGTGTAATCTCTACATCAGTCATCGGTTTTTGCTTGGTCATCTTGCCCGTTATAGCAAACTTATAAGGGATAGTTCTAACCACCAGACTGTTATCTGCTAGCTTTCTGCTGACATCCAGTGCGGCAAATTCAAAATCTTTTGCTTCAATCACGCTATCATTAGCCGTCAACTTCAGGCTGCTTAATTTGATGACCGCCTTTTCTAGTGTGATGCCTTCTCTATTTGCATCATTGATATCAAACTCATCATTGACCACGACTTTATCACTGAATTGACCACTGACTGTTGCGCCTTTAGTATTTGAGCTGAGGGCAACGATATCAGTGCCAGTGCCAATTTTAATACTCTTGAAACCCAAGCTGCCGTTAAAGTTATCTGTACTGGTGTTTGAGCTTAACGCATCTTCAAAGCCATCAAATGCTACCTTAAAACTGTCTTGATTGACGACAACAGATCCGTACAAACCTGTTTGTGGGTTATACAAATAATCGTATTCTTCAACATCTACTTTGGTTGTACCATTCAAGGTAAACTTACCGTCAGTACTTAGCGTTGCGACAAAACCATTTTCGGGCGTTAAAGTGATATTGCCTAATGCGACCTCAAATTTTGCATCATTGGCTAATGCTAAGATATCAGCTGCCGTGAGCTGTGACACATCATTCTCTTCCATATAGTATTTTAGATCACTTGGGATATCGAAGGTATAACCAAGTCGCGTATCTTGCTTTTCTGTAAGGATATCACTTACATCTTCGTAAGCATCTGTAACCGCTTTATTGTCACTGACAAATAACTTGGCGGTACGAATCATCTCTTTCGCTTGCTCGATCTCAGACAAACTATTATCGACAGGCGGCTTAACTGGCACATCAGGCGTATTAGTACCATTACCGGAAGAGCTATTATTATTGTCATCACCACAGCCTGCTAACGCTAACGTGCTGGCTAACGCTAATGCGCTCAATTTAAAAAATTTCATAACACAGTCCTTTATAAAGTAATTTTAAAAACTAGAAGCACCAAAATCTTTATCTAATTAAGCAAATAATGCCTTAATTCACAAAAGCGCCTCTTAATTTAGAAAACTTAAGTTTGCTTTAAAATAATAATACTCTTATTTAAGTAACTTATCTATAAAGTAAACGGATATAACAGCAATGTTACACAAAAAAATAAATGCCGTTGTTGCGACTAATCTTGACTGCCTGCTAAAGATACTTTATCAATAATTTTCAATCACTTGCATCAGCTCGTACCTGAGCATATCTGCGCTTGGCATGCGCTCAGCGTGAAAGCGCACAATAGCAATACCGGCACTAGCAAGGGCTTTGTCTTTTTTGTCATCCGCCTTTTGACGCGCTTTACTCGTGTGTGTCCAATCATCAAGCTCGATAGCAACCAGCGTGGTCTGCGCATCAATATCCACAATCACATAATCGACGCTTTGACGACAGATACGATTGAACCAAAAGCTACGCTCGGACGCCTCACTGCTATTGCCTTCGATAATGCGTGACAGTTGAACTTGAACGAAAATATGATACTCCGGCAACGCACTTTTTAGCTTATTAAAGAAAATGACTTCCGTATCCGTCATAATCGGCATCGGCGCAAACGGCCAAATAGCCAACTCATCACCGCGTACTGGCTTTGGATCAGGCTCAACAACTGGAGGGCTTTTCAACAGCTTTGGTACGGTAATCAGCCCTAAAAACCCAACGGCCAATATTAAAAATATAACACCAAATGACATGGTTTTACCTTATACATGATTAAGGCAGCCAAATATGTATGACGACTTCCATAAAGTGACATACATACTCAACTGCGACAGGGCAGCCCTTATAGGCTGACCCGTTATACAGAAAAAATCAGGGGCAATCGGCGCACATCGTAGCTAAGCTTACGCCAATCAGCAAACACTAAAACAAAAAACACGACAATAAATGTCGTGTTTGAATAAAACTCAGATAAAACAATAAAATCTAACAAAGACTCTGCTGTTTATTTAGCAATAACAGTCATCCGATTATCGTGATTTTAATGCTATTTTAGCGCCAGTATAAAACCCAAGCACTGGTCGTATTGACCTTGGGATCGCTATTAATTTTATCTTTTAACGCTAACGCTGCCACTTTGCCTCGCTCAGGACCGACGATGACGCGAACCCCGCGGCTGGTAGGGCTGGTCTTAACTTGGTAGCCTGCAGATTTAAATTTCTTTGCCAGCTCATCTGCTTTGGCTTGATCGTTTGCCAATGCTACTTGCACCCCAAAGCTGCCTTTGGCGTCGGTTTCTTTGACTTCTTTACGGGCTTCACTGAGTTTCTGCTGTGCTTCACGCTTAGCATCCGCTGATTTTTTGGCTAAAGCCTCTTCTTTCTGACGCTTGTCTTCACGTGCCTGCTCAGCCGCTGCCGCTTCACGTGCTAATCGCTCCACTTGCTTACGTGATGGAATGGTGATGTTTTGACCCAGTTGCAGCGATGTCGACGGTGACAGATCGTTCGCTTGTGCCAATACTTCTACTGGCATATTGTACTGCCGTGCCAGTTTAATCAGCCCATCTCCTCTTTTGACTTGATAATCAGAAGGCGATTTTGGTGGCTCATTTTTAGCCGCTGCTGCTGCCGCTTGTTTTTTCTCAGCCGCAGCTTGCGCTTGTTTCTTAGCATCCGCTTGTCTTTTTGCTTCCGCTTCTTTTTTACTGTCTGCTAGTTTCTTTGCGGCAGCCTGCTCTTTAATCGCCGCTTGCCTTTGAGCTTCTTGTTGCGCTTGGGCAGCTTTTTGCTGGTTGCCAGTGTTTGTCTCACTTTCAGCTGACGCAGCAGCGCTAGTCTTTTTTATTGGCATTGTAGTGGCATCTTTTTCCGCATCGGATTTGGATTTATCACTCTCTTCAGCAGCTGCTGCACTACTGGCCATGTACTGCTGACTTTCTGCACGGGCTTTTGCCAATGCTTCCGCCTCAGCGGCTTCTTGTTCAGTTAAGAACTGCTGGGCACGTTTTTCTTGTTCAGCAACACGAGCAGCGCGCTCTTTTTGTTTTTCTGCCAAGATACGTTTTTCAGTCTCGATATCCGTCGTCAGCGGCTGAGGAGACTCTTGCTCAGGGCTTGGCTTATCTACTATTGCTGACGCTGGTTGTGGTTCATTACTATCACCAATCTGTTGCACCATGGCGTATAGCATTACGCTACCGCCGATAATCATCCCAATGCCCAATAAGGCTTGTCTCGAAAAGTTCATCCGTTTACGTCTCTTAGTTGGTAATAAGGTTGATTGAGCGGCGCAACTGCCGTCTCAAAACTGTGTTTAGATAGTTTTAATAGCCTTGAGAGGTGTCATTGCCACCAGTTGCGTCCATCCGTTTTTAAATGTTATGCCAAGCGTTTAATGCCATTATAGAGCAACTTGCCAAATCACTTTGATTATAAAGCATATTTTTCATACTGTCTGCCATCATGCTACTGCTAAGATTAACATTAAATAAGCACCATTTTAATGTTAATTATCAACCGCCAGTGCGGCCAGTGCCTCGCCGATCGTATGAAAGGAGCCACATACTACGATAAGGTCTTGCGGCTG
The DNA here is from genome assembly GCF_904846655.1 of Psychrobacter sp. NC44. Lineage (NCBI taxonomy): Bacteria > Pseudomonadati > Pseudomonadota > Gammaproteobacteria > Moraxellales > Moraxellaceae > Psychrobacter > Psychrobacter sp. NC44. Next base: position 59,552 of record NZ_CAJHBN010000008.1, read on the forward strand.
ACTGGCATTGATAGCTGCATCGGTCGCTTCTGATAAACGTTTAAATTCGTGTATTTGAGCATTGTCGACATAGCTTGATAGGATACCTTGCAAGTGCTCAGTGCTCGCAGCACGTGGATAATCAATCTCAGCGACAAACCAATCGCTAATCGGTAAGCCCGCTATCGTCAAATGCTGCACGACTTTATTGATATCTTTATCACCCAACATAGAAAACAGCATTTTAATGCTGGCAGGTTTTCCTGTAGTTTGATTTTTTCGGCTACTATTTGGATTACTGCTGTGATTGAGAGCCTCAGAGCTATTTTGATTGGCTAAATGCTGTTGCCAAAGCGGTAATAGTTGCGCCAATAAAAACTCAACGCCTTGCTCGTTATGCGCGACATCAAACAGCCAATGGCGATTGTGGGTCTCACGATAATCAAAGCGACCAGCGAGCCTAACCGTTTGCAGCGCCTGCTCGATAGCAGTGCTATCGACATTTAACGAACTTGCGAGCACTGCTGATAACGCAGTGGCAGTATTGGTCAATGATAGAGCTGGGCGCGGTAATTGCATGGTGACAGCAGCATTGCTATATTGCCAAGCGCTTGCATCCACTTCACGATAATCAAAGTCTTGCCCAACTTGATAACAAGTTGCTTGATGCTTATCAATCGCTTGCTGCACACTGACTGGCATCGCGGTAGCACCATAAACCACGCTAATACCATCACGTAAGATACCTGCTTTCTCACGGCCAATATCTTCGACATTGTCACCCAGCCAATCGACATGATCGATAGCGATATTGGTAATCACTGCCATATCAGGATCAATGATATTGACCACATCTAAGCGCCCACCCAGCCCTACTTCTAACACCCAAACATCGCAGTCCGCTTCGGCAAATATTAATAATGCGGCAAGTGTGGTCATCTCAAAAAATGACAAGGTCAGCTCACACGCTAATCGCGCTGCTTCTACCTTGCTAAAGGCATCAATTAATGTCTCGTCACTGACCATCTCGCCATTAATACGCACGCGCTCATTAAATACACTTAGATGCGGTGATTGATACAGAGCCGTTTTATAACCTGCTGCTTGGCACATCTGCGCGATGACAGCCGTCGTTGAGCCTTTACCATTGGTGCCTGCCACCGTGAATACATAAGCATCATCTTTGGCTGACTGTACCACGCCTAACGCCTCGGCAACTGGCAGAACTCGCGACAACCCCATATCTATTGCCGATACATGAATCTGCTGCATATAATCGAGCCATTCGGTCAAGCTAGAATGCTTGTTGGGAGTGTTAGGGTTAAAAAGTAGAGAGTCGGACATGGACACAGCCTATATTGAAATATTTGAATAAAAAATGGTCAATGAGAAAGCATTCATTAAGAAAGTAGAGACAGTATATAACTACCTGCCCAAAAAGCAAAAATAGCATTTACCGCTGTTGACGATAAATGCTATTGATTGATCTTACTTAGTCAGCAAAATTTAGCATGCTACTAAGCATAAGTCATGCGGAATATTAAACTCAGTTATCCATTAGTCAAGCCGATGAGCAAGTTAGGCATCAACATTAGGCATGCGGCTTAACTTTGCCAGCAGACGATAAATGGTATCAATCATTTGATGACGATGCACCACTTCATCGACCACACCGTGCTCTAACAAGAACTCGGCACGCTGGAACGGCTCTTCTAGCGTCTCACGAACCGTTTGCTCAATCACGCGCTTGCCTGCAAAGCCGATCATGGCTTTTGGTTCTGCTAAATGAATATCACCTAACATAGCGAGCGACGCAGTCACACCGCCATAAACAGGATTGGTCAAGATCACGATATACGGCACGCCAGCAATTCTTAAGCGCTCAATCGCTGCGGCAGTACGAGCCATTTGCATCAAAGACAGCAAGCCTTCTTGCATACGTGCACCGCCAGAGGCAGCAAAGCAAACTAAAGGCACTTTGTCTGCCAGTGCTTTCTCAGCTGCTTGGACAAAACGATCGCCAACCACTGACCCCATAGAACCGCCCATAAAGCGGAAATCAAAGGCACAAGTCACCACATCAAGATTGCGCAATTTACCGTACATCACAATCAGCGCCTCAGACTCGCCGGTTTTGTCCTGTGCTTCCGTCATGCGCTGCGGATACGGCTTACTATCCACAAAGCTCAATGGATCTTTGGCAGTGAACTGCTGTCCTAGCTCACCTTCTACTTGATCGAGCAACCAGTTTAAGCGCTCGCGGGCACTCATCGGCAAATGATGATCGCAATGCGGGCAAACATAGCAATTAAAAATCAGCGCCGTGTTGGTAATCATCGAATGACAATTATTGCACTTGGTTGACGGTTCCGTCTCTACTGCTGTCAAAGCTGCCGTCAGTTGCTGCTTAATACCCGGTATCGGGCGATTAAACCACGATTGCCCAGCAGTATTACCGTTCGGCTCAGCGTTGCTTTTTTCAGTATGGTTCAGAGTCATCATATCAGGTTTTGTTATCGTATCATTCATATTATTCGCCATTATCAAAGGCTTATCGACAAGCTGGCTCATGCGCTTGTCCCTAAGAATCGATTTATAAGGATCAGTTTAATCGTCACATATTCTCATAACTTTCGCAGTTATAAAGCGCAGTTATAAGGCACGCTTACGTGAAACTGTAACAATTTATATGTGATGTTAGTTTACACACGTAAACTAACTTTAGCAAAGTCATTTAACCCTGTCTTTATAAACATTGTTATTCATATTGCCATGACGATTTAAGTGACGATAATTTAACTTTATTTAACTCAGGCTCTCAAACTATCAAGTGCACCACGTAGCTCATCCATTTTTGCCATGATTTTTTGCTGAGCGGCGGCAACCGCAGTGCTATCATTGGCATCTATATCAGCAAAATTCTGCACCAAGGCACTACCGACAATAATACCATCCGCATGCGCTCCAATCGCTTTAGCAGACGTTGCATCACGAATACCAAAACCCACACATACTGGCAAATCAGTCGCTGCTTTAATCGCTTGCACTTGAGTCGCAACATCATCAGTATCAAGCGTTGCCGAACCCGTCACGCCTTTTAATGACACATAATAAATATAACCACCGCAATGGGTCAATACTTGCTCACGGCGCTCAGGTAAAGTGGTTGGTGACAATAAGAAAATTTCATTCATCGCATGGTCAGTCAAATGCTGGGTAAAACTGCCCGCCTCGCTTGGTGGTAAATCAACCATCAAAATACCATCGACACCTGACTGCTCACATAGCGCGACAAAGTTATCATAGCCGATGATTTCAACAGGATTGAGGTAACCCATGAGGATAATCGGCGTCTGCGTGTCTTGCTGACGGAACTCTGCCACCATTTTTAGCGCATCACGTGTACTCGTACCTGCGGCTAATGCACGCTCACCTGCTAAAGCGACGACTGGGCCATCTGCCATCGGGTCGGAGAACGGCAAGCCTACTTCAATCATATCAGCACCGTGCTTAACCAAGTCATGTAGCAAGCCAACGAAGTTACTTGGATTAGGATCACCTGCCATGACATAAGGAATCAAGGCTTTTTTGTTTTGTGCTTTTAAGGTTTCAAAGGTGCTTTCAATTCGGGTCATATTGGTCTCTTATAATTTTAAAATTAATTTATTGTCATTGAATCGTATAAGGCACATATTCCCTCTACTAATGACCTTGCCAGTCGATATCTAGCTGTTCGGTACGGTTATAGAGTATATGAGTTAATAATAAAGCTACTTGCATTCTATGAATCTGATAATGATTGTCTGAATTATCGTTTAAAACATAACTTCCAAGCGTTGACTTTAATAGTACAAATTCTGATAACCCATTTCCATCAAGTGAGTCAGGAATAATATTTTCCTCGAATCTTTCACTGCCATTAGGCTTGTAGAGTATTGAAATACCACTATCATCTTTTTCAATGTTATAAACAATTTCATCTATATTATCAAAACATATCACTCTCTCTTTACAACGACTATTTGAGAGGATTCTTAGTTCATCAGAAGTAATAGACAGGATAGGTTCTAAATGCCAATCAATATTTTTTGCCATATGTTTACTAGGTAGGTTTTGGCCTTTTTCTTTACAAAATGCTAAGTAATGAGAAAATATGTACCATAACATGAACATACTACATATAACAAAAATGGATTTAACCTTTAATAGATCATTACTACCTAAAAACCTTTCTGCTAGATATAAAAGAAAGCCGATCACTACCGAGAGCAAAGCTAGTTGCATACTATCAACAAACTTTTCACTTTGAAAAAACTTTAGTTCTTTTTTAGGCAGTAGCGAATTAATGTTCAAGGGCAGGCTAAGTGTTAGCTTATCTGGAAAACTATTTAGCTCAAATAAATTATGACTCACCGTACCCTCAATATTAGATAACTCTCAAGTTAATAATAGATCTAAAGTAGATTCGAATGATAGGAACTCTAAAATTGTAGTAATTTAAAGCTCAATCCCTTCCGCCTTCATCACTGAATGCAAATCTTTATCGCCACGACCTGACATATTTACAATGATGGTTTGATCAGGGGTCATAGTTTTAGCTAGCTTTAGGGCATAAGCAACGGCATGAGCAGATTCAAGCGCAGGGATGATACCTTCTTTACGCGTCACTTCATGGAAACCTTCTAGTGATTCTTTATCGGTACAGCCGACATACTCAACACGTTTCATGTCTTTTAAGAAGCTGTGCTCAGGACCAACGCCAGGATAATCAAGACCTGCTGAAATAGAATGCGTTTCTTGAATTTGACCTTCATCATCGGCCATCAAATAGGTACGGTTACCATGCAGTACACCGATACGACCAGCAGCTAGTGGCGCTGAATGACGACCCGTTTCAATACCATCTCCTGTCGCTTCAACGCCATACATTTTAACTTCCGTGTCGTTTAAAAAGTCAAAGAATAGACCGATGGCGTTCGAACCACCACCCACACAAGCCACGAGCGCATCTGGTAATTTACCCGTCATTTGTAAATGCTGAACACGCGCTTCTTTACCAATAATCGCTTGGAAATCGCGTACCAATAACGGATAAGGATGCGGACCGGCAACTGTACCGATAATATAATAAGTCGTGTCTACGTTAGTCACCCAGTCACGCATCGCTTCGTTCATCGCGTCTTTCAGCGTACGTGAGCCAGACGTCACTGGCACAACTGTCGTACCAAGTAAGCGCATACGATAAACGTTCATCTTTTGGCGCTCGACATCGTCAGCACCCATATAAACGATACACTCTAAGCCCAAACGCGCAGCTATCGTCGCCGTCGCAACGCCATGTTGCCCTGCTCCAGTCTCTGCGATGATGCGTTTTTTACCACTCATTTTGGCCAGTAGTGCTTGCCCAATGGTGTTATTCACTTTATGCGCGCCAGTATGGTTTAAATCTTCGCGTTTAAAGTAAATTTGCGCGCCGCCAATCTCATCACTCAAACGCTTGGCGTGATACAAAGGCGTTGGGCGACCGACATAATTGACTAAATCATTATGATACTCTTCCCAAAACGCTGGATCGGCTTTAACTTTGGTATACAGCGCTTCTAGATCCTCAAGGGCTGCCATCAAGGTTTCGGAGACAAAGCGTCCACCGTGGACACCAAAATGTCCACGGGAATCTGGATACTGGTTAAAATCTTGCACACTTTCTGGATTGGTAAAAGTATTGATAGCTTGTGCGGTGGTAGATAACTCTTTATTAGCGACATGACTCATGGTAATTCCTACTGTAATAAGTGGTATTTTTAGGATTGGTGTTTTTTTAAAGTAACTATAGGGGAAATTTTTTACGTCATTAGCTTTGGCAGTTTAAAACTGTAAATTTTGAAATTATGAAGTTTGAAACTATAAAGCTAGCCATTTACATCCGAAGGTTCGCTAAGCGTCGCGTTTTGCCATCGGTCGCGTTTGACCGCTTTCATAAAGGCACGCATTTTAGCAGGGTCTTTTTTACCTTTATCAATCTCAATACCACCGCTGACATCGACCGCATAGATAGGCAAATCTAAAGTGGCAGCGACATTATCGGCATCCAGTCCGCCCGCTAAAATAATAGGTAGCGAGCTGTCTTTCGGTAGCAGACTCCAATCAAAACGTGCCCCTGTGCCGCCATATTTATGGGGATGGTAAGCATCCAATAAGATGCTGTTCGCGCCAGCGGCGGCAAACTCATTAATCTCGGCGCTCACGCTAGCAGCGGTGTGTTGGTCAGCATTGATACGCAGCGCTTTTATCCAGCGTTTATTGACCGCACTGGCCAGCTGCGCACATTGCTCCGGTGTTTCATCACCATGGAATTGAATAATATCAAAAGAGACCTGATTCGCTAATTCTATCAGCTCTGCGCGCGGCATATTCACCACTAAAGCCACTATACTTATAAAAGCTGGCAAAGAAGCACTTAACGATTGCGCTTGTTCAATTGTTACCGCACGCGGGCTTGGTGGATAAAACACCAAGCCAACCGCATCAACACCCAACTGGGCGGCAATTTTAATATCATTAGGCTGGGTAAAACCGCAAAACTTAACGTGCATGATGCAACCTTAAATATTACCTTAACAATAGACAAGGATTGATTATAAATTATAATTAGCTGTTAATCATAGTAAATGGTGATAATTTGTTACTTAAGCGGCAAATCAATTGCAACCAAAAACTTATCCTAGCATACTTTTATTCATAGTTTTGTTTATGATTGCGATTGATTAATATAGGGATACTTGAATGTCTAAAACGGCGGCGGAAACGTCTCATAACACCGATAGCACAGATAGCACCGAAACAAGCAACGTCAACAATAGCGACGATGCCATTAGCGTAAACCCAGCGCATTATTTAATGTGGTTTCGCCGTGACCTGCGAGTACATGATAACACCGCTCTAGCTGCACTTTGTGAGCGCGCAAATGCAGAAAACGCTCAGGTCAGTGCTATCTTTTTTATGACTCCTGAGCAGTGGCACACGCATGATATGTCATTGGTTCAACTTGACCATATCGCTCGCACCTTGCCTATCTTAGCCAAATCCCTGCAAATGCAATTAAATATCCACTTAACAGTACAAGTCAGCTCAAGCTTTTCTGACTGTATTGAGGCGATGCTAGATATCTGTAGCGCGAACCAGATCAGTACTGTTATGGGCAATCACGAGTACGAAGGCAATGAGATTAAGCGTGATGAGCAATTAACCAAACAGCTTGCAAACAACGATATAGAATTTATCCGCTGGCATGACCAATGTATCTTGCCACCGCAAAGTATCACCACCAATGACGAAAGCATGTATCAAGTGTTTACCCCGTTTTATAAAAAATGGCGACAAACCTTGGATATCAGTACCATACAAATGCATGAGGCATCCGCCATAAATGGCAACACTAAAGCCAAACTAGAAGTCTCGAAAGCCAGTGCTACTATCGAAGATATAGAAAGAGTAAGTAAAGAAGTAGTCGAAAATTATCAAAAGGCACTGCAAAATGCTGGTTTATTAGAGCCCATGGATATAGACGTACAGCTTGAGCACGCTCGGGCAGCCTACCCTGCTGGCGAAGCGGCGGCTTGCCAGCGTTTAGAGGACTTCATCGCTGAGGATATTGATAACTACGATGTGAGCCGTGATGTACCCAGTTTAAATGCCACCAGTCAGCTATCTGCCTACCTGACTATTGGCGCAATCAGCCCCAGACTTTGCTACTTACAAGCTACCCTACAATTAAGCAAAGCACTGGGAGAATTACATGGGAATGACGGAGACACCTTAGATAGCGGGGATAGCTTTGACAACACTGATAATAATGACATTAACCGCTGGATAAGTGAGCTAGCTTGGCGTGACTTTTATCGCCATGTTTTAGACTATAAGCCCGAGCTGATTCGCCATCAAGCGTATAAACATGAGACTGATGTCAAAATTAACTGGTCATATAATCAAGATGATTTTGCGGCGTGGTGCAAAGGTAAAACTGGCGTACCGTTAGTCGATGCGGCAATGCGCTGCCTGAATGCAACGGGCTTTATGCACAATCGCTTGCGGATGGTCACGGCGATGTTTTTGACTAAGGATTTATTGATTGATTGGCGCTTAGGCGAGCGCTACTTTATGCAGCAGCTGATAGATGGGGATTTTGCCTCTAATAATGGCGGCTGGCAATGGAGTGCCTCAACTGGGACGGACTCAGCGCCCTACTTCCGTATTATGAACCCATTTAGCCAAGCTAAAACTCATGATACTGATGGGATATTCATTAAAACTTGGCTGCCTGAGTTGAAAGAAATCCCTGCTACTATCTTGCATAGCGAAGATAAAATGCGCAAGCTACTTAGTAGAAGTGGGCAGCTAGTCAAAATCAACTATCCAAAACCTATGGTCGACCATAAAGTAGCGCGTCTATTAGCCATTGCTGAATTTAAAAAATAGCGATGCGTCTCACTTAATGTGCTTTAGTCACATTCATCACCTTAGCCATATTAATTGCCTGCTTACTAGCTCAGCTATAGTTTACAAGATACGGGTTTGGATAATGTATAGGGCATAGGCTAGTAGAGTGAAGCTTATAATTAACAGCACCCATGTCGCAAAAGAAAGCGATTCTTTCGCTTTAGAGCGTTTATCAAGCTGACGTTCAGGCTTAGAAGACGGTTTATTATTAGAAGTTGTCATATACGCCACCTTTTATATAGGGTTATATTACCAACGAAATTCATAAGTTTATTATGAATAATAGATAAGCTCTACTATATAATATAAATGGCGTTACTTTAAGTGTTTCTAATGAATAAGCTAACGTATGATTATCTATGTATTATTTTACTGGCATCTGGCACGCGCCTGCACCTTGCGTAGTCACTGTCACTACTGCGCCAGTTAAAGAAAACAGCTGTTGCAATTGGGTTTGAGCATTTTCTAGTGCCATAGTCATGACATCACCTCGGCAAGCGCGTTCAAGGACTTCGGCTTTCGCCATACTTTGGGCTTGTTTTAAGATTTTTGGATCCACTTGCATCATGCCAAAAGCACCAGTCTGCCAATCATAAATCTCGATATCGTCTAGATAAACCGAAAATATCTCTGATGGTGGGATGGTAATATTGATTTGCGGCATCACTGAGACTGGCGTATTAGCACCCGCTTCTTGTACCTCATCGACGTTAATTTCAGGCTGCACCACTTGTACCATCTCAGGGGTAAGTGCACCTAAATCAATCCCCGCCTCCACTCGTCCGCGCGCGATAAACAAACCCTTTTGTTCGTCTTGCCACAGCTTCATCCAACTGCCAGGACGTTGACTGGTAATGACGGTATCGACACTGAACGCCACCGTTTCCAAACGATTCAATTTTTGGATTTGTGTGACCACGCCTTCACGAGTAATGGTTTCTATCGGCTCTTCCTTGGTTATATTCTGCACACTATAAATAGCAAAAACGATAGCGGCTAAACCGATGAGCAATATCATCCACGACATCATCGCAATGGGTTTTTTCGCTTGTGAGTTAGTCGCATCATTATTAACAGGAGATCGATTGTCAGGATTATTCATATAAACACCCTCAGAGTTTTATCATTTATTTTTATTAAACTTATAACAAATAACTGTCTAAATGATAAATGCTACTTTTGAGCAGCAACTTCAAGTAATAACTACCAATACGCTACATAATGACTAGCGCTACCATTTACTATAAATACCCTAAAAACTGGTAAATAATCGAGTTGTAGTACCTCATTTGCTCGTTTAAGTCACGTTTAAGTCACGTTCTGTCTGAAAAAACAAAAAGTCATTGCGTCTTAGGCTAACTTTACCTAACATAGTCAGATTGTATAAGCAAAATGTTGGCGTACATCTATTTTTCTGGTCTTTATGCGTAAAGTATGACGCTGCCAACATCAACGTTTTAATACAAAATGAAAAGTTCCAGCCTTTTTGTAAGGCGTTTTATGAACGCACTTTCTATTCATGTACTGTTTGTCGCAGTACTTTTTAGCTAGGCATGTCCTAGACTATTACCAAGTGATACAAAGGTAAGCTTGCGTCGGCTATCAAAGCACACGCTCAATATCCTACTATTTCTTATTTATTTTATCGTTGATAAGGTTACGCTTTATTTATGAAAGCCAGTCAATTTTTATTTGCCACTCTAAAAGAAACCCCAAGTGATGCCGATATCGCCTCAAGTCAATTGATGGTGCGTGCCGGTCTTATTCGAAAGATTGCTTCTGGGTTATATATTTGGTTGCCCATGGGGCTACGCATCTTGCAAAAAGTCGAACGTATTGTTCGTGAAGAGATGCAAGAAGTTGGTGCACAAGAAGTGCTCATGCCGATGACCCAGCCTGCCGAGCTTTGGCAAACGACCGGACGCTTTAACGATTATGGTCCTGAGCTGTTGCGCTTCAAAGACCGTCATGATCGCGACTTTGTGCTTGGTCCGACGCATGAAGAAGTCATCACCAATCTGGCGCAAGGCGAGCTACGTAGTTATAAACAATTACCAATCACCTTTTTCCAAATTCAGAATAAATTCCGTGATGAGATTCGTCCACGTTTTGGGGTGATGCGCGCACGCGAATTTACCATGAAAGACGCCTACTCGTTCCACGTTGACCAAGCATCGTTGGCAAAAACTTACCATGACATGTATGACGCTTATACGCGCATCTTTACCCGTTTGGGTTTAGATTTCCGTGCCGTGCAAGCAGATACTGGTTCTATTGGTGGTTTTGCTTCACACGAATTTCATGTATTGGCAGACAGCGGCGAAGATGATATTGCCTTCTCTGATTCTTCTGATTATGCGGCCAACGTTGAGCTTGCCGAATCAGTGAGCACCGCTGAGCGTCAGCCACCGAAGATGGTGCGTGAAGACATCCTGACGGAAAATATGACCAGCTGTAAAATGGTTGCTGAACATTTAGGCTTACCATTAGAAACGACGGTCAAAACGTTAATCGTCCATGGTCATACCGAAAATGATGAGCCACAGCTTATTGCTATCGTATTACGCGGTGATCATCAGCTAAATACGATCAAAGCCGAGAAAATCGAAGAGGCCAATGTGCCGCTGACAATGGCTTCTGATGAAGAACTGAAAGCTGCTGGTCTGCACAAAGGCTATATTGGCGTTAATTTGGATATGCCTGTCTTCGTTGATCGTTCGGCAGCAACTTTGTCAGACTTTGTGTGCGGTGCCAATGAAGTCAATAAACACACCACTGGTATGAACTGGGCGCGTGATGCGAGCATTACTCGTGTCGTTGATGTACGCAATGTACAAGAAGGCGACCCTTCACCTGATGGTAAAGGCAGCCTAAAAATCAAACGTGGTATCGAGGTCGGTCATATCTTCCAGTTGGGTGATAAGTACTCGCAAGCGTTAAATGCTACCGTATCTGGTGAAGATGGTAAGCCTGTGACCCTAATGATGGGCTGCTACGGTATTGGTGTGAGCCGTATCATTGCCGCTGCTATCGAACAAAACAACGATGAAAACGGTATCATGTGGCCACAAACGCCAACGGTTAATGATTCAATCGCTCCTTTTGAGGTCGCTATCATACCGATGAAGTCAAAAGAAGAGACCGTCATGCAGACAGCGACGGCACTCTATGAAGAGTTAAAAGCACAAGGCATCAATGTGCTTCTTGATGATCGTAACGAGCGTCCAGGTGTCAAGTTTGCTGATCTTGAATTGATTGGTATTCCTCATCGTATCGTGGTTTCAGACCGTAACTTGGCTGAAGGCCAGTACGAATACGTCAATCGCCGTGAAGCAGAAAAGCAAATGCTGAGCCGTGAAGACGTCATTGCAAAAGTAAGCGGCAAATAGTTTTACTCGTTAAAACTGTGCCATAAAAAGCGCCTGTCTCATTAAATGAGATAGGCGCTTTTTCGCGTGTAATATAGCTAAAAAAAACTACTTAATATTATATCTTTTAGCAATGACCTTACTGCGTTTCTGTGTCTCATTAGCGGTGCAAACATTAGCGCTAATCTGAGCGTACACCACAGAATTATTCATTGGACCTTCGTATTCAAAGTCACACTTATCATTACGATCCTTTACCCATATACGCTGTTCTTTATCCAACTGCTGTTGTTGTGTCGTATTCAAAGTACGATAAGCGCCCATATAGATTTTATTAAGGCGATTTTTTTCGACTACAATCGCATCGTTACCACAATCATAAGCCACTTCCATATAAGCGTCTTCACAGTTATATTGATTTTCCACAAATGCAGCCTGTGCTAACTGCAAGGTAGAAAGAGACAAAATAGTAGTCCCTAGAGCGGTTAAAAATCCGGTTTTTAACTTCATAGCTGCATCTCAATATTAATAAAATAAGGTTTATTGAGTATAAGAAAGAACGCTCATCTATGAAAGCTAAAAATCTTCATTATTAAACATGGTAGTGAACATTCATTTACTGCCGAATCAAACGACTTGGTTTAGGTAGCAAGGTTATATCACTCACACGGCAAGGGTTGATATCGATACCGCCTCGGCGTGTATACCAAGCGCGAACCATCAGCTCACTTGGCTCATAGTATTGACTCAAATCAGCAAATATTTGCTCCACACATTGCTCATGAAAACCATTATGCTGACGAAAACTTAAGATATAACGCAGCATTCCAGCCTCATCGACTGTTTTATTACTGGTAATCGAAACTGCTAACGTCCCCCAATCTGGTTGATTGGTCACCGGACAATTACTGCGTAGTAAATTAGAATAGAAAATATAAGGCTCAGTGCCAGTATTCTCTAAAATAGAGCTACTGTTTAAATCTTTATCACTACTTAGCAATGACGCGTCAGGATGCTCGCACAATGCGACTTTTTCGCTACTGTTAGCAAGCGCGTCATCAATGCAAACACCCTCAGGCTGAGCAATCAATAGCCCTGTTGTCTTATTATGCAGGTCGTCATTTAAGCTAAACAACTCAACTTGCACGTCTGCTTGTACACAGGCTGATAAGTCTTTAGCAATCAGCGCTTGCACATCATTCCAACTAGCGAATTCAGTAAAGTTGATACTATTTAGATAGAGCTTAAGTGACTTTGACTCAACGATAAATGGCGAGCTGGCTGGAATACCAAAACGCGCGATAGCCACTTGCGAGAGTCCTTGCGGATTCAACCAAGACATCTCAAATGCCTGCCACCAATCGATGCCAACCATCAACTTATCGTCTTGCCAGCCAATTGCATCACGCCCCATACTACGGGCAATTGGATACAAGGTTTCTGGACTATACTCGGTTGGATAGTCGGTGGTTTGCTCACCCAAGATACCGTGAATACTCATAAGTTACTTACCTGTCATGCTTAAATATAATGAAATAAAAACCAGTCATTTTACAGCAATGGGCTATTTTATGGGAATCATTTGCCAGTCTGATGCAGAATCTGTCTTTACATAGTTAAAGCGTACTCGGTAAGCAGCAGTATCGCTATCGTTCATTTTGAAATAGAAATCTACCAATAAGCTCTCATTGGTAATCCATTCAACCTCTACCTTGCGAACCTTATCTTCGCTACCATTATAAAATTTTAAATGTTGTCGGAATTTATCGTAATCCCTGTTATTTTTTTCGTCATACTGGTAAGCATCGCTCTTATCTTTTTTCCAGATCATGACATTTTCTTCTCCTGGAAACTCAACTTTAACCGTAGCTGCATAAGTCATATCTGGTGAAAACGTCAAATGAGATCCTTCAAACTCTTGCTTGAAGCCTGAATCTAAATCAATCAATACTGTATTGTTAGTCTCATATATTTGCCCAGATAAATAAAGCCAGTTGTTATCTGCATCATAATGGTCTAAAAGATAAACATATCTAAGCTCTTTTTCCCCTTCTGCAAAATCGTCCATCAATATGATAAGGTCATGATTTGGTACCTTTATGATAGTCTTGTTTAGCTTGCGAGAAATGTATTCTGATAAACCCCATTTCTTGATGAGTCTTTGATTATAAATCATCAAGCTTTTATCTAAGCAATCTTGATAAATCCGCTCATCTTCACTACTGCAATTCTCACCCCAGTTAGGATAAACGGGCTTGTCTAGTACCTCCCAAACATAGTCATCCATCGCCGCTTTGGGCAGGTCTGCTTGCGCAGGCACCGATAGCATCAGTAGCAATGCACTCGCCATACAGATGCGAATTGAGGTGGCGACTGATAGAGTTATTTGCATATGAGAGCTAGACCTTTTTATTGTTTTTTAATCGTTGATATTAGCATCAGGTAAAACTCTCTGCCATTCACCCTCTTTATTATTAGCCGCATAAATATAGCGCACGCGAAATGCTACCGTGTCAGTGGGATTGACTCTGTAATAAAAATCAACGTTAACTTTATTATCGCTTGTCCAACTGATATCTCGCGCTTCGTACACCTCATGTTTTTTGTCATTATCATAATCTTGTTCATATAATTCATTACTAGCAAATATCGTTGCATAGCGTCCGTCATTGTCAGCTTTTTGACGCTCCCATATTATTATATCTCTGGTCACACCTTGCCTACCATTAAACCCTACCACTTGATTCATGTCGCTAGAAAACTTAAGATTGGTCGCATACAGCTCTTGCCAGCGCCCTGTGTTTAAATCGACAATGACAGTCGCTTGAGTCTCATACATCGTATGTAGTAACTGTAATAAATGATGCACTTTATCGTAGTACTGCAATTCATAGTGAGCGCTATGTTCCTCTTCAAACGGTACAAGATAATCTTTAAATACTAATGGCTGCTTTTGATTCGGTATACTGATATAAATGGTGTCCTTTTCTCGAACGACTCTGTCACTCAAGCCCCACTCTCGGCTTTGTGCATTATCAGCTTGGGCTAACGATTCAAAAATACAGTTTTCATAATCTGTAAATGTTTGATATTCAGTATGATCGTATCGACAGCTGTCTTCATACCAGTCTATCGCTACAGGCGCAGCGACTTTTATCCATACCTCTTCCTTTGTCGATGGCTCTAAAGCTAAAGGCGCTGCCTGTGCATCTAAGGATGCTATTGTGGCCAATATAAATAGTCCTGCGACAGTCAACACCGTCTTTATACAATGAGAGATAGCGATCATTTACCTACTACCTTCATACAGTTGCCACTTATCCGTTGAGGCATTTTTAATAAAGGTATATCGTACTCTAAAAGCCGCTGAATCCGCTTCATTCAACTTATAAAAAGAATCTGCATAAAACTTATCATCATTTACCCAAGTAAAGATTTCGCTATCATAAACCTGCTGTGCTTTATCTGCTTGATAAAACTTTTTATGATTGTCGTAGTTTTTTGAATCGTCACTACTGCTATAGACTTTTTTATAGTAGCCTTCATAGTAACCGCTATCTTGTCGCTCCAAAATATTGACGTGTTCCGTCGCCCCCATTTCACTTTCAAAACCGACTATATATCTCATATCAGGAGAGATACTTAGCTTTCTGAGACTAAAATCTTGCCAAAACCCAGTAACCAAATTAACTACCGTCAAGCTCTCTCCTTCATAAAATCTTTGATGTATTGTCAGTAATTTCCGTGATTTATCGTAGTCTTGTAGCGAATAATAAGGATTAAAATCCTCCTCATAAGGACTGGAGTAATCAACAAATACTAGTGGGTTTTTCCGATTAGCAACTTTGATATAAATCGCATTTCTCTCTCTAACGACTTTATCGCTGATACCCCATTGCTTACTAAGCGCATTATCCGCATCTTCCCTCAAGTTATAAAGACAGTTTTGTAGCGCATCATAAGTTTCATATTTGTAGTCGTTATGGCAATCATACTTATACGTTGCAGGATCTACAGGCGTCTCCATGACAACCCAATCATAATCATCCATATTAGCAAACGATGCCGCAATAGCAGCATTGGAAAAGCCACTTAATACCGCTATTATCAAAAGCTTATGCCTTATTGAAATTTTTTGCATAAAAAAAGCCCAACAATGTTGGACTCTTATAATAAGGTGACAAGCTACATTTTACAAACTAATCTACAAGCGCACACGTGAGCCATTACTGAGTAAACGATAGGCGATGGTATAGAATACCGCACAGAAGACAAAAATAGCCGCCATCGAATACCAGACATTCACATCAGAATAACCAAGAATACCGTAACGGAATGAGTTCACCATATAAACGATAGGATTTAATAGCGAAATATTTTGCCAAAATGGTGACAAGTTTTCCATCGAGTAGAACACACCACCAAGATATGTCAATGGCGTAAGCACAAAACTTGGAATGATAGAAATATCATCAAATGAGCGAGCAAACACGGCGTTGATAAAGCCACCAAGTGAAAATAAGATAGACGTACCCAGTACCGTAAATACCGTCACAAATAAATGCTCAATGCCAAGATCGGTAAAAAATAGTGCGACTATCGAAACGATGATACCAATGGCCAGTCCACGAAAGATACCACCACTGATATAACCCATTAAAATCGCATGTTTGGAAACTGGCGAAACCAATAACTCCTCGATACTGGAGGTGAACTTAGCACTAAAGAAGCTCGATACCACATTGGAGTAACTGTTGGTAATAATCGACATCATAATGAGACCGGGCACGATAAACTGCATGTATGGCACGCCGCCCATTTCACCGACACGCGAGCCGATCATCTTACCGAAGATGACAAAATAGAGACTCATCGTAATCACTGGTGGCAGCAAGGTCTGTGGCCAAATACGCAGAATTCGGCGAACCTCTTTTAACAAAATGGTGCGAAAAGCAATCCACTTTTTATTCCATGACATGGTTTTATTAGGATCTATCATTTCTTGACTCACAATCCTGCCTCCTTCATGCTGTCTGCACTTTGGATATTTTTGTCTACTAAACGCATAAATAGCTCTTCTAGTCGATTGGCTTTATTACGCATACTGGCTACCGTGATACCTTGCTCAGATAACTGGTCAAAAACACCATTCAACGATTCGCCTTCAGTCAGTGTGACTTCAAGCGTCTGATCATCAGGCTGCGATGTATCTGTCACTCCTGCCAAAACCAATTGACGCGTAAGCGGTGTCTCCAAATCAAAAACAAAAGTCTCAACCGATAGCTGCGCTAGCAAGTCCTTCATCTCAGTATTAATACGAATCTCACCATGATCCAAAATCGCAATGCGTTTGCACAGCTGCTCCGCTTCTTCAAGATAATGAGTCGTCAGAATAATCGTGGTGTTTTCTTCGATATTAATCTGCTGCATAAACTCCCACATAGAGCGGCGTAACTCGATATCTACCCCAGCGGTTGGCTCATCCAAAATCAATAATTTTGGTTTATGAATCAGCGCCCTTGCAATCATCAACCGGCGCTTCATACCACCTGATAGCTCACGTGATTTGCTATTGCGCTTGTCCCACAGACCTAGCGCCATTAATAATCGTTTTGCCCGTGGGCGTGCTTCTTTGGCAGGAATACCAAAGTACCCAGCCTGTGTAATCAAAATATCTTCGACTTTTTCGAACATATTAAAATTAAACTCTTGTGGGACGATACCAAGATACTGTTTAGCGACTGACGGATTCTCTAGTAAATCTGTGCCAAATATCTTTACGCTGCCAGCTGTTGGTTTAAAAAGCGAGCTAATAATACCGATCATGGTTGATTTACCAGCACCATTTGGCCCCAGCAACGCAAAAAAACCTCCTTGCGGGACGGTTAAACTGACATCTTTGAGTGCCGAAAACCCATTGCTATAGGTTTTGGATAAATTCTGGATAGCAAGTGCTGGTACCTCAGACATGAAAACCTCTTTATTGGTTATAAATTTATGTAAAAATGTTTTTAGAATATAAACAGACAGAAGATACTGTGTAGTGTCATAAAGTGAGGCTAGTGTCGATGAATTTCAACTGTAATGCCTTAGAAGTACCGTATTGATAATACTCATCATTAAAAAAGCGCCTATCTCATTTAATGAAATAGGCGCTCCACTGATATATAGGGTAAAAAGCTTAGCCAGATATTCAATACAATTAGCTTGCTTCACCAACCATATAATCAACAGCGTTTTGAACTTCCTCATCAGGGATATCAGCACCACCTTTAGCAGGCATGGCGTTAAAACCATTGATAGCATGAGTGTATAATGTTTCTTTACCCTTGGAGATACGTGGTCCCCATGCACCAGCGTCACCTAAGATTGGCGAGCCAAGTAGACCTGCCGCATGACAAGTCTGACATACGGCATTATATACTGCTTTGCCATCACGAGGGCCGTCACCCGCTGCTGGGCCAGCGGCACGTGCCGTCACATCACAAACTTCATCGTCTTCAAAGCACACTTTAGCAACTGGCTGAATGCGAGCAATTAAGTTAGGATACAAAGCAATCAGCTTTTGCACTTGCGGCGTATCTTGCGGAATAGGCTCTTCATCAACCGCAGGTGCGGCAGCGGCAGTTTCTGCGGCAGGTGCATCGCCGTCAGTCGTATCTGCAGCAGCTTGGGTATCATCACCCAACTGCTCAGGCGCATTTGCTACCACTTCCTGCGCTGCTGCTACATCAGAAACAGTTACAGGAGTGTCTACAACACTTTCAGCTTGGCTCACCGCGATACTAGCGATTCCTAGAATGGCAGCTGCCGATAACATAACTACTTTTCTCATTCGTCACGTTCTCTTATTACATATACAAAGGCTTATACGGCTCAGACATTCTGCTTGTCCTCCTTTGACAACCAAATAGTTATCAATAGCAAACAGCCATCCCGCGTACCAGCACACTTGTAATCGGTGATTATAAATATGAATTCTCCCTGTCATTATAAGGGAAAAGGCAGGTAGATTGCCATGCCTGTTTAATGACTATCCTGTTTTTTCTTAAAAAACATCAATCACTGTCTTCATTCATTGGCTTTATGGATTTTATTTGTTAGACTAAGCGGTCTTTATTTTTCGACATCTTTACTGCTCATAACGCTCGTTTAGGCATGATGCTGATAATACCGTACGCCGTTGTTGTTATGCGCTCGTAGCTCAGTTGGATAGAGTATCGGTCTCCGAAGCCGAGGGTCGTGGGTTCGATTCCCGCCGAGCGCACCAATCATTGTATCTACAATATTTGTGTCATCCTTCCCTAGTATTACCCTAAATCTCAAATACCCATTAACTCCGTACTCAAAATATTTGCGGATTTCGCCGTGCGTGCTCGTCTATTGATAGATAGCTCTCATATAATAGGCATTTTGCTTATAACACTCGCTTATTCTGCTTGCTGCAAATTAGCTGCTAGCTGGGCACGGTTAGGCACACGATGATAATTAATCACGGGCACGTTACCTAACAGGCGCTGACCTGAAGCAATTTTCTTATCCATCGTAATCATTGCAATTTTTTTATCTTGTTTACTGAGCAACAAATGATTGGTCTTGCGTGTGACTCGATAATCAGGAAAATACTGCTTAATCAGTACGGATGTTTTTTGCAGGTCGTCATTAATAGGTTTTTTCACGCTTTTAGACGATTTATTATGAATTGTCTCACCCACTTTTACGCCGCGTGACTTTGCCAACAACCATAAAGCGGCAATAACGGCAAACAATATGACAAGCCACCAAATTCCATCTATCATTAGAAGAGATATCCATTATTAGCAAGGGTTGGCTCATGTTAGCAGAATTATCACCAGCGTTAATAGCAGAAGTAGAACTTGCTGCTAAATTATTGACATCCAAACAGCATATTTGCATCTTAACGGGTGCAGGGATTTCAGCCGAAAGTGGCATTCCAACTTTCCGAGATAAGCAAACAGGCTTGTGGGAAAACTATGGTGTGGAAGACTTGGCGACACCTGAGGCTTTCACTCGTGATCCAAAACTGGTGTGGTCATGGTATCAATGGCGCAGGCAATTGGTCGCAGATAAAAAACCGAATCCTGCACATTTTGCCTTAGCGCAGTGGCAATACCATACTCAGTCGTCTAATCAATCATTAACGCTTATCACTCAAAATGTTGATGATTTACATGAGCAAGCTGGCAGTACGGTAACTCATTTGCATGGCAATCTGTGGCATAACCGCTGTAGTCAATGCAAGACATTCTGCCAAAGTCAATCGAGGGGTTCGTATCATAGCGAGGATACAATCAATTTTGATGACAAACTGATGACCTGTCGCCATTGCGATGGCTATATCAGACCAGATATCGTTTGGTTTGGCGAAGCATTACCAGTACAAGCATGGCAAACGGCAGAAGATGCGGCGGCGAACTGCGAGGTATTTATCAGTATTGGCACCTCCAGTCTCGTCTATCCTGCCGCTGGACTCGCACAGTTAGCGAAGCAAAATGGTGCCAAAATTATTGAGATAAATCCCAATCCAACGCCGAATACTATTGTGGATATCACCTTAGCAGAAAAAGCTGGTGTGATTATGCCGTTATTAATCCAGAAAATCACTGCGCTCTAGCCGCTTGAACTTAAGTCGCTTAAACCTAAGTCAGTTGAACCTAAAAAGCATACCGTGTAAAAAAGAAAAGGCTTAACGATTGATATCAACCGTTAAGCCTCGGGTACTAAAACCTAATCATAATTGGTTTATTTTAGTGCCAGATCAACTTTCGCCAAATATACTGCTTTTAATTCATCACTAATAAATGAGGCATTAAAGGAATTCTTTACCAAAGTAACAACATCATCTTCTGTCAGCGGTAAATTTTCGCATATATTTATAAAGTTCTGATTCATATAACCTTTGAAATAGGCTGGGTCATCTGAGTTTATGGTGATATTTAGACCATAATCTAGCAGCTCTTTGATATTGTGTTCTTTGTAATTATCAAAGACTTTCAGCTCAATATTTGAGTTCGGGCAAACGGTCAGCGGCATTTGCTCATCTTTCAGTCTTTGCATCAACTCTGGGCTTGTTATCGATTGCACACCATGATCGATTCTATTGATATTTAATAAGTCCAGTGCTTCGTAAATGTACGAAAAATCTGCTTCTTCACCAGCATGGGCGACCAGCTTAAAACCTGCTTCTTTAGCTTTTTTGAAGACATTTTTGAATTTCGATGGTGGATTGCCCAGCTCTGACGAATCAAGACCGACACCAATGATGTCATCTTTGAATGCCAGTGCTTGCTCTAAGGTCTCAAACGCTTCTTCTTGTGATAAATGCCTTAGGAAACACATGATAATACAAGAGGTGATACCATATTTTTCTTTGGCATCTGCAAGCGCTTCTTTGATACCTGTTATCACTACTTCAAAAGGTATGCCTCGTTCAGTATGCGTCTGCGGGTCAAAAAATATCTCTGTGTGAATGACATTATCTTCAACACACTTAAGTATATATTCCCACGTTAAATCATAAAAATCGTCTTTAGTGATCAGGACATTTGCGCCTGCATAGTAGATATCTAAAAAGGTTTGCAAGTTGGTGAAGTTGTAGGCGTTGCGCACATCTTCTATGTTTTTATAGGGAATCTCTATCTGGTTCTTTTTGGCCAATCTAAACATCAGCTCAGGTTCTAGTGAACCTTCAATATGTAAATGCAGCTCAGCTTTTGGTAATTTCTTTATTAAATCAATCATAGGGTTCCAGTGACGGCTTTTTGTAGTAGAGTACTTTTGAGAAGTGCCTTTATAAATGCAAAGCCTGTATAGACGCTTGAGCAATATATCAGTCACCCTCGATTTCTAGAGGCGCTATTATATTGTAATTGATGCCAAAACCCCATAAAAGAACACGATGCTAGCAAAATAACAAGCCATCAGATTCCCTCATCAAAGTTACTTCAGAAACACCACAGTATCAGACAACTCATTACCCGCTGGATCCTGCTCCAAATGATAATACTGACGCAGCACTTGCCCAACTTCATCTAACAATTCAGCAAGGCTTTCTTCGGTTTTTTGATTGGCAATACCTGACACAGCCTTATCACACATCGCCCGCCAAACGGTGGGGCTGACATGAGCACTGATACCACGATCAGCTACGATCTCTAACTGGTGCTCGCAAATATTGACATACACCAAGACGCCCGTATTCTCTTCAGTATCCCAAACTCGATACTCACTAAACAGCTCAATCGCACGTTCGCGACAGCCAATATAGTACGCCTCTTGAATCGGCAGATGGTTTTCTACAATCAAAAACACCTCACCCCGATGCCCTCGCTCTGCACGGGTCACCTCGTCTGTTAAACGTGCTTTGGTTGCTGCTGTTAACCATTTACTATGCAATATAGGAATAAATAAGACTTGACGCCACCAGCGGGCAAAACTGGGATTTGACGCGTTGTTTTCTGACATTTTACTATTTCCTCAAATACGTCATTGCTGACGGTCGTTTAGTATCTGTTTTTACTTAAGCATCTACCAAGCGTCTACCACGAGCCACCAGCACCGCCGCCGCCAAAACCGCCGCCGCCACCACCGAAGCCGCCGCCGCCAAAACCACCACCGCCAGAGCCGCCGCCCATACCGGGTAGGAATATCATGCCGCCGCCTCTACGACCGCCGCCAGACCCACCTTTACCACCACCGCCGCCACGTGAAATCAAAAATAGCCATAAGAATATAGCCATGATAACGGTCATAAAAAAACCACCGCCTAAGGCTAACGATCCCGCAAAAAACCCACCAGCAGTAATAATAGAACCAAATACACGACCAAAAATACTGGTAATAAAGCTTCCAAATATCATCGCCATAATAAATAAAAATATGGGCGATGGTAGCTCGTCTGAACCTTGTTGTGCACTACGCTCGGCTGCTTGCGCATCGGCACGAGCCAATACCTCAGGATCAGCAGTCAGCCGCGTTTTGAGCGCGTCAACGCCAGCTATTATCCCAGCGCCATAGTTATTTTGCTTAAATAACGGCGTGATATCTTCACGAATAATACGATTGACGGCAGCATCTGGTAAAACACCCTCTAGTCCATAACCCGTCAAAATGTACGTATCACGGTCATTGACGGCGACTACCATGAGTAAGCCATCATCAATGTCTTTATTGCCCAGCTGCCATTTCTCAGCTACTTGTAGAGCATAGTCAAAGATAGGAACACCATGGGTCGTAGGCACGATAACCACCGCTGCTTGGGCAAGACCTTGCTGATAAATATTTCTAAGCTGCGCCTCTAGACGCTGTTTTTCTTGCGGATTTAGAATATTGGCCTGATCAACCACAGGATTATTTAATATGAGTTTATCGGCATCGACACTGGGTGCATTTGACTGTATAGGAGAAGGATTTGCGGCTGTTGACCCAACTGTGGCATCATTATTAGCCGCATTAGGGTTGATCGCCTCATTACCTAAAATGGCATCATTGATTGCATCATTACCCAATACAGCGTCATTGATCGCTTCACTAGACTCGCCCGCTTTGGCAATCGCTACCAAGCCACTTTGCATGTCTGAGGTGCTATCAATGGCTTCATTAGGCGCAGCATACAACACAGGCGCACTACTGATGCTGAGTGTGAACAGTAATACTGATAGGATTGCTTTTGAATTGTTCATCTAATCTATACCACCTCAAGTGACATCTGTACTGAGTGAATCTACGTGATACCATTCACAAAAACTAGCATAGCAAAGAAACCAAATTTGACATAGCTAATCGTACTTTTTGGATTTGGTATTAAGTTTAATAGGCATTCATATCCATCAATACCTTTAAAAATGTGGCTAAGCAAACTAGTGGCTAACTGAGCTAAACGATAAAAAATTAAACAAACAGAGCGGCAAATCCCGCTCTGTTTTCATCTCTATTTAATCACCCCTACTCAGCTGTCGCTGACTTGTCATCACCGAAGTCAACACTTGGTGCGGTTGAAATAGCGTCTTCATTCGCCACGCTAAAGTTTGGCTTGGCATTCATACCAAATACTTTTGCTGTAATGTTGGTTGGGAACTGGCGCACCGTCGTATTATAGCTTTGCACTTCTTGAATATAACGGTTACGAGCGACGGCAATACGGTTTTCAGTGCCTTCGAGCTGGGCTTGTAAGTCTTGGAACAAAGCATCTGACTTTAGCTCAGGATAACGTTCAGAGACAGCCATCAAACGTGATAGTGCACCTGTCATCTGTTCCTGTGCAGCTGCATAACGCTCCATCGCTTCTGGATCATTCAGTACCTCTGGCGTCACCGTAATACTACCAGCACGAGAGCGTGCCTCAGCTACTTGAGTAAACACTTCTTGTTCTTGCTCAGCATACTGCTGCACGACTTTGACTAAGTTTGGCACCAAATCAGCGCGGCGTTGATATTGGTTCACCACTTCTGACCACGACGCGGTAACTTGCTCATCTTGAGCTTGCAGGTTGTTGTAGCCACAACCGCTTAGACCGACGGTAGACGTCGCTAACACGGCTGCGAGCAATATGGGTTTTACAATTGATTGACGAGTCATCATTGTTTCTCCTAATAATGGTAAATAATAAATAACCAGTAACACTTTTTTAATAATTTTTTAAAGCTTGTATTTTGAAGCTGATACATGAGGTCATGCAAATGTATGTCTATTTATATTGAAGCCGCATATTTTTTATAATTTTTTATAATAAAGGCACATCACTTATATTAAAGCCACACTAAACATAAGAACAGCAGTTAATGAGTACGATAGCAATCGTATGCCGCTCTACTAGAGTCTCGTCTTATCAACGAAACGAAACTATAGGATAAGATATCTTACACAATGATGGCGCTATCTCGGTATTTTTACAATTAGCCGTTACCAAAACACAACCGCAAAACCACACTGCTATCCCATGACTATTGCTCGTTTTTATTACCTGTCATTGATAACATCTACCTCACAAATATCATCGAACCACTGGCATTATCTTTACTCCATACCTTGTCCAGTATAGAGGAGTGACAGATAAGCGCTGAATGACCGCTCTGTTTTTGTGTAGTCGATGTGGCTTTATCTATTGATTCGACATCTAACAACGGTCAAAACGTGCGATATTTTATCTTTATTTATAGTCATATCTTCCTGACTCAATATGAATATATATGCTTCTGTACAAAGAAAATTCTAGTAATTACTACAAAAATATGGCAAATTGCAGTTACGTAGCCGTACGGTTTGAATACATTTGGTAGTGGACTTATGGCTTGATTAGTATTAGCGAGTTGTTGATTTCTATGTGAAATATTGCTCAGTTATTAGAGATTCGCTTAATCGTCTCAATCAGCCACACCAACCCTGTAGTCAATCGATACCGCTCACAAAAAGTTGAATGCTATCGGCATGATAAGTATTTAATATTATAACCGCCTGTTTTATCCACCGGTCTACTGAACATTCATCTCAGATATTAAGTGATAAGATAAATGTCGCAGTAATTGAGACAGCTTACGCCTTGCAACTATGCTGATACGCATATCGTCGGTAATAAGCTTAAGCAAACTGTCAATATTACTGATAAACCAAGCGGATAACTACAGACAACTACAGTCCATTCTTAGTGGCTAAGCGCGTATGAGACTTAACGGATATACATGAGTCGATGTAGATAATTTAACTGCTTAACTTAAATAAGTAAGTTAACCAGTTAGCTTACTCCTAGCATACAGAGCCACTTTGAGACAGTACTAGGAATATACATATGGAAGGTTTAGTTAACTTAGTAAACGGAATTATCTGGAGCCCCGCACTGATCTATCTGTGCTTGGGCGCGGGCCTATTTTATTCCATTATGACGCGCTTCGTACAAGTGCGTCTGTTCGGTGAAATGATCAAGTTACTCTTTACTGGTAAATCTAGTGATCAAGGTATTTCATCATTTCAGGCACTTGCCGTATCACTCGCAGGACGCGTGGGTATGGGTAACATCGCTGGGGTAGCTGCGGCTATCGGCTTCGGTGGCCCAGGTGCCGTATTTTGGATGTGGGTCGTGGCCTTCTTAGGTGCATCTACTGCTTATGTTGAGTCTACGCTCGCACAGATTTACAAAGAAAAAGATGTCATCACTGGCGAATATCGCGGTGGCCCAGCTTACTATTTTGAGCGCGCACTTGGCCAAAAATGGTATGGCATCCTCTTTGCAATCTCATCTATCCTCGCTTGTGGTATATTTTTACCAGGTGTACAGGCAAACGGCGTTATCAATGCTTTCGCACAGGTAATGGGCGAAGGGTCTGTTATGAGCATTGGCGCCTTAGAAGTTGGCTCAATGCGTCTAGTAGCCTTAGCCATTATCCTTGTGGTATTAGGTATTATCATTTTTGGTGGTATCAAGCGTATCGCAACGTTTACCGAGTATGCCGTTCCTTTTATGGCATTGGGCTATATCGTTCTTGCACTGATCATCATGTTTACTAACTTTGATATGATTCCACAAGTATTCGGTCTAATCGTTAGCGATGCCTTTACTGCTCAAGCAGGTTTTGGTGCAGCGATTGGTTGGGGCGTAAAACGTGGTATTTACTCAAATGAAGCAGGTCAAGGTACAGGTCCTCATGCTGCTGCTGCTGCTGAAGTTGAGCATCCATCACAGCAGGGTTTGGTTCAGGCATTCTCAGTATATGTCGATACCCTATTAGTATGTTCTGCTACTGCCTTCATGATCCTAACCATGGGTACTTATAACATTCAAGGAACATTACCAGACGGTCAGTTCATCGTACAGAATGTCGCTGCTACCACTGAAATCAACGCCCCTGCATTCACGCAAATGGCGATGGAATCTGTTTATGGTGGTTTTGGTAATACCTTTATCGCTATTGCTGTCTTCTTCTTTGCCTTTACCACTATCTTGGCTTACTACTACATCGCTGAAGTGAACGTTGCTTATCTAACGCGCTTTGTTGGTCGCAGTGCCAACAAGACTGGTCTATTCTTAGTCAAAATCTTAATCATGGTGATGGTTGCTTACGGCGGCCTAAACTCAGCTGGCTACATTTGGGCTATTGGTGATATTGGTGTTGGGCTTATGGCTTGGTTGAACATCGTTGGTATTTTGGTCATCTTCATTGTGGCTCGTCCAACGCTTACTATGCTAAAAGACTATGAAGCACAGCGTAAAGCAGGTGTTGAGCGCTACAGTTTTGATCCTGCAAAATTCGGCATCAAAAACGCCCCTTATTGGGAAGAGCGTCATCTAAAAGAGCAACAAAGAATGGCAGCAGATCCACTACGTAAAGAGCATAAGTAATATTCTATAACGTAGCTATTATTCTTTAACATGATTATTATTCAAACCTCCAAAACAAAAGCCCGAAACAATGGTTTCGGGCTTTTTTGTTTCAAACCTTTGCATTCATAAGCCTTCAATAGATATCTTACATAAGTCATCATTACTCTTTAAACTTGCATTAGTGTGAACCAATGAGAGGCTGTTTATCTTACTCTCCACTACATTGAACCGTTTTCATGCAACTGACTTATATCAATGCTATGGTAAACATTAGGTATCCCCCAAATGCAAAAAGCCCAGCTCAATAGCTAGGCTTCTTCGACGTTATTATTTAAATAATTAATTAATCATAAATAAAGAGACTATAGAACCAACTTACTCAGGCATCAATACTGCATCGATAGTGTGAACCACACCGTTCGTTGCCATGATATCTGTACCAGTAATATTAGCCGTGTTACCAGTCGCATCAGTGATAACATTAGCATCACTAATATTGATAGTAGCACCATTTACAGTAGCAACATCAGTACCATAAGGAATGTCAGCTGCCATAACGACCATAGGTACTACGTGATACGGAAGTACTTTTTTCAGTAGATCTGTATCGGCTAATAGCTCTTCTTTAGTAACGCCTAGCTTCTCTAACACAGGAGCAAATGCATCATCAGTTGGTGCAAATACCGTATAAGTCCCAGCATCCATCATCATTGTATCTAAGCCAGCAGCTTGTAATGCAGCCGTTAGAATCGTTAGATTTTCGTTGCCAGCTGCGATTTCAGCAATGCTTTGCGTTGCAGCAGTATCGGCCATTGGATCAGCTTCAGTCATTGGCTCAACTTCGGCAACGGGCTCTACAACCACTTCTTCAGTAGTCACTTCAGGCTCAACAGGATCAGTAGCTGCTTCTTTATCATTACAAGCGGCTAACGACATGGCAGCTGTAACGACAGCAATAGAAAGTAAGTTTTTCTTCAACATAAGTATTTCCTTATAAAGGGATGGTCTGTTAAGTGACTTGTTTGACAAATAACTTAACCCAGTTAATGTATATAACAGCGAACCACTTATCTGTTGCAAATGATAGCAACTAAACAATAGTAATAATGTCGCCTCTGCTATACCAATAACTATAATTTTAACTGATTAATTTCGGATTAATGCTTACTTAGGTAGCAACACTGTATCGATCACGTGTACAACTCCATTGTTCGCTTGTATATTCGCGGTCACGATATTAGAGGTACGATTTCTCCCATCGGTAATTTGTTTTTTATCGTCAAATGTGATGCTGCTGCCTTCCAGCATCTCTTGACTGCCTGCCATAATTTCAGAGGCAAAGACGCGGTCGTCTTCAATCACATGATAGGTGAGCACTTTCGTCAACAGCGGCTTATCTTGTAATAGCTGTTCTTTACTTATATCAAGTTCAGCTAATAATTTAGCAAAAGCGGCATTGTTTGGTGCAAAGACGGTAAAGTCAGCGTCTTCATCAGCGAGGGCATCAGCCAATCCTGCTGCTACTACCGCTTCTTTGAGGATACTGAGATCCTCTGTGGCAACGGCTAGATCGACTATAGACTTATCAGTAGGTAGCAATACGTCGTCAATGAGGTGAATGACGCCATTAGTGGCCAATACATCTGTTTTGATAATTTCAGAGGTATCCCCACTTGCATCCATAATGACATTGGCATCACTAATAGAGAACGCTTGACCATTGACTGTTTCGATACTGTCGCCATAAGGAATGTCAGCAGCTTTGACTGTCATATTGGGAATAACATGATAAGTTAAGACCATGGTTAATAGCTCTTTGTCAGCCAATAACTCTTCTGATGTCACATCGAGCTCTTCCAATAATTCAGCAAATGCAGCATCAGTAGGTGCAAATACAGTAAATTCGTCCTCTGATGACATCAAAACTTTATCAAGTCCAGATGCCTTTAACGCAGCGTTAAGAATGGTTAAATCTTTATTTTCAGCAGCAATTTCTGCAATATTTTGTGTTGGCGCTTCTACAACAACTGAAAAATCATTGTCGTCGTCATTACAAGCGGCTAGCGGCAAAATGGTCATGGCAAGCGCCAGAGATAATAGGGTTCTTTTTAGCATGAGTATATCCTTATGTATGAGTCCAGATGAACCATCTACTTTGTCAGTAGCATCCGTCGAATGATTGAAGTCGAATGATTGAAATTGTTAAAGGATCAAAGCTTTCAACAAGAAACAAAGATGACTGTCGTTTATTGTCGTAGTGTTAAACAATAATGATGACACGCTTAAAAAATATCTCAAACATTCTAAATACCAGCAATTTCATTTAGAAAAGCTTCATCTAAAATAGTTGGCAATTAAAATAGCGTGTATTTAACAATCATGTCATCAAAGACGGTAGCTGGTACTCATACCAGCTTCATCATACAAAGTAATAGGGATATAATTCTTTAACTGAAATTTTGAGATCAATCTTATTTGGGCAGTAATACTCTATCAATAACATGTACTACGCCATTATTAGCAGCAATATCGGTTTTTATGATATTGGTAGTACGACCATTTTCATCCATCAATTTGCCCTGATTGGTGACCATCAGAGTATCTTTACTGAACATAGTAATATTGCCCGGTTTAACGTCTTTCGCATATACTGGCGCAGCACCGTTAATCACGTGATAGCCTAAAATCTTAGTCAATAGTGGCTTGTTGGTAAATAGTTGTGCTTTGCTCATGCCTGTTTCTTGCAGGACTTGTACAAATGCGGCATTGGTCGGCGCAAATATTGTATAGTTTGCATTCGGGTTAGACAAAGCACCCGCCAAATCTGCCGCTACGACGGCTTCGACCAGTAGCGAGAAGTCAGGATTACTTTGGGCAACTTGTACCACATTCATTTTTGCCATAGATTGACTGTGCATAGGTGCTTTCATCGCTGCGCTTTTGCTTGGCATCATATTATTACAAGCGCTTAAACTAGCGATTGAGAGTGCTAATGTACCGATGGTAGCAATTTTAGTAAGCTTCATAACATTATCCTTAATGATTGAGTATTTATTGACTGTTCTATAACTGTCTTGCAGATTAGATCGTCTTCCCTTATAGCAAATACTAGCGCTAATAATAGTGGTAAATGTTAGATGTCACTAATACAACTATTAACATTTACTAGTAAGTTTTGCTTATGAAACATCAATCCTTCTGAAATTAAATTAACATATAACCAAGCTTTATCAATTCCTCTTTACGCAACTTTTTGTAGTACAGGTGTAAACTCTGTCTGACTTTTAAGCACAATCGTTGTGCTTTCATTTATAGAAACAAAGCTTTATGTAATCTTTAAGCGAAATGATATTCATTTGTTCCTAATCGCTTAATGCCATAAACTTTGAACATCATGCTCCCTCAATCAACAGGCAGATTTTTTGTCTAGCATATTGCCAAAGAGGAATAAGTACTGTCCCACGTGAGCTATGATTTTCATGCTAGAATAATGCGGATTTGCCCACGCCTTTTATGAATGTTGCACGCTATTTCTTATTCTTATTCTTATTCTTATTACTTCCCCTTTTATAACATTGACGATATAAGCAGCGCTCCTATGACTCAAACGATGACTTCTCAATCTGATCCTACTTCTAGTCCATCATCCGCTGATGACTTTATTTTAACGCCACCTGCCGTGTTTCCTTATAAAGAGCAGCAACTGACGGCACGTACACGTATCACCGAGCAAATGACATCACGCATCTTGATGTTAGATGGGGCGATGGGTACACAGATTCAGACCTATAAATTAGAAGAAGCAGATTATCGTGGTGAGCGTTTTGCCGATATCAATCAAGACGTACGCGGTAACAATGATTTATTGGTACTGACACAGCCGCACATGATTAAAGACATTCATCACGATCATCTGCTAGCTGGTGCCGATATCATCGAGACCAATACCTTTAACGGTACGCGTCTGTCGATGGCTGACTACGATATGCAGTATCTAGTGCCTGAGCTGAATAAGACAGCAGCCAAGATTGCCCGTCAAGCGGCGGATGAATTTACGGCAAAAACACCTGAGAAACCGCGTTTTGTCGCTGGTGTTGTGGGGCCAACTTCACGCACGTGCTCGCTATCACCGGACGTCAATGACCCAGCTTTTCGTAACATTACCTTTGACGAATTGGTACTAAATTACCGTGAAGCGACCTTATGCCTGATAGAAGGTGGTGTTGATCTCATCCTCATCGAAACAATATTTGATACGCTCAATGCCAAAGCCGCAATCTTTGCCATTACTGGCGTGTTTGATGATATTGGTTTTGAATTACCAATTATGATTTCGGGCACCATTACCGATGCCTCAGGTCGAACGCTATCAGGTCAAACCGCCGAAGCATTTTATAACTCAATCCGCCATGCCAAGCCATTATCGGTTGGCTTTAACTGCGCATTAGGCGCTGATGCACTGCGTCCGCATATCCAAACGCTGTCGAACATTGCTAATACCTATGTGTCAGCGCATCCGAACGCAGGTCTGCCCAACGAGTTTGGTGAATATGATGAAACAGCCGAACAAACTGCTGCCCTACTCGAAGGTTTTGCCAAAGCGGGTATATTAAACATCGTTGGTGGCTGTTGTGGTACGACGCCTGAGCATATCCGCCAAATCGCTAAAATGGTGGCAAATTATCCACCGCGCGTCATTCCAGATATCCCACCTGCCTGCCGTTTGTCAGGTCTTGAGCCATTTACTATTAATTCTGATAGCTTGTTTGTCAACGTGGGTGAACGTACCAACGTGACAGGCTCTAAAAAGTTTTTACGCTTGATCAAAACCGAAGCCTATACCGAAGCACTCGATGTGGCGCGAGATCAGGTCGAAGGCGGCGCGCAAATCGTCGATATCAATATGGATGAGGGCATGCTCGACTCCAAGCAAGCGATGATTCATTTCGTCAACTTGGTGTCTGGTGAACCTGATATCAGCCGCGTACCGCTGATGATTGACTCGTCTAAATGGGACATCATCGAAGAAGGTCTTAAGCGTATCCAAGGCAAGTCCGTTGTCAACTCTATCTCATTAAAAGAAGGTCATACTGAATTCGTTGAGCGTGCCAAGCTCTGTATGCGCTACGGTGCCGCCGTTATCGTCATGGCATTTGATGAAGACGGTCAAGCCGATACTTACGAGCGTAAGATTCAGATTTGTCAGCGCAGCTATGATGTGTTGGTCAATGAAGTTGGTTTCCCATCAGAAGACATTATTTTTGACCCGAACATTTTTGCCGTTGCCACTGGTATCACTGAGCACAATAATTATGGTGCGGACTTTATCAACGCCACCAAATGGATTACCGATAACTTGCCCAATGCGATGGTATCGGGTGGTGTCTCTAACGTGTCGTTTAGTTTCCGTGGTAACCCTATCCGTGAAGCCATCAACTCCGTATTCCTCTATCATGCGATTCAGAATGGTCTGACGATGGGTATCGTCAACCCTGCCATGCTTGAGCTGTATGATGATATTCCAAAGGAAGCACGCGACGCTATCGAAGATGTGATGCTCAACCGCAACCAAGGTGAGAGCGGTCAAGACGCCACCGAACGTCTGATGACTGTGGCTGAAAACTACCAAAACGGTGGCAAGAAAAAAGACAGCACCGTTGATATGAGCTGGCGCGAAGGCACGGTAGAAGAACGCATCGCCCATGCACTGGTCAAAGGCATCACTACCTTTATAGAGGCCGATACCAAAGAAGCATGGGAGAAATACCCCAAGCCGCTAGAAGTCATCGAAGGGCCATTGATGGACGGGATGAACATCGTCGGCGACTTATTTGGTGCCGGTAAAATGTTTTTACCACAAGTGGTGAAATCTGCGCGAGTGATGAAACAATCCGTTGCATGGCTAAATCCGTATATCGAAGCAGAAAAAGTCGAGGGTGAAAAGAAAGGCAAAATCCTCATGGCGACCGTCAAAGGCGATGTCCATGATATCGGTAAAAACATCGTCGGCGTGGTGCTGGGCTGTAACGGCTATGACATCGTCGATCTAGGCGTCATGGTGCCGTGT
The DNA here is from genome assembly GCF_904846655.1 of Psychrobacter sp. NC44. NCBI lineage: Bacteria > Pseudomonadati > Pseudomonadota > Gammaproteobacteria > Moraxellales > Moraxellaceae > Psychrobacter > Psychrobacter sp. NC44. The sequence continues at coordinate 92,796 of NZ_CAJHBN010000008.1, forward strand.
GAAAAAATCCTCGATACCGCTATCGCAGAAGAAGTCGATATCATTGGCCTATCAGGTCTGATTACCCCAAGTCTCGATGAGATGGTCTATGTCGCCAAACAAATGCAAGAGCGCGGCATGACGCTACCTTTGATAATTGGCGGTGCAACGACCTCCAAAGCGCATACCGCGGTCAAAGTCGAGCCACAATACCAAAATGATGCCGTCATCTATGTATCTGATGCCTCACGCTCAGTCGGTGTAGTCACTAAACTGCTCTCCAAAGAATACCGTCAAGCGCTTATCGATGAAACTCGCGAAGAGTATGTCAAAGTACGTGAACGCCTTGCTAAGCGTCAACCAAAAGCGGCGAAGGTCACGTATGCGGAATCGGTCAAAATTGGTTTTCAGTATGATTGGGAAAACTATGTGCCACCTGTGCCTAATAAGTTAGGCCAAGTGATATTGGATGACTACCCTATCACTAACCTACTGCCATATATCGACTGGACACCATTCTTTATCTCTTGGGGACTGGTCGGTAAGTATCCGAAGATATTGCAAGACGATGTGGTGGGCGAAGCGGCACGCGATTTGTTCGATAATGCCAATGAGCTGATGCAAAAGATGATTGATGAAAAATTAATCGTCGCCAAAGGGGTGTTTAAACTCATGCCAGCGCGCCGTACGGGTGCCGATACCGTCACTGTCTATGACAATGCGAGTGAAGGTGGTGCAGCAGAATATCAATTCGAGCACTTACGTCAACAAAGCGATAAAGCCAGTGGCAAGCCAAACTTTAGCTTGGCGGATTTCATCTCGCCATCGGACACTTACACCGATCACTTGGGCGGCTTTACCGTCTCCATCGTCGGTACAGAAGCACTGGCTGAAAAGTACAAAGCAGCAGGTGATGACTATAATGCCATCATGGTACAGGCATTGTCTGATCGCTTAGCAGAAGCGTTTGCCGAGCATTTACATGAGCTAATCCGTAAAGAATACTGGGGCTATCAACCAACTGAATCACTCACCAATGACGAGATGATCAAAGAAAAATACGTCGGCATCCGCCCTGCGCCTGGCTACCCTGCTTGCCCTGAGCATACCGAAAAAGGCAAATTGTTTGATTGGCTGGGTACGGTAGATGCTATTGGTACGACCTTGACCGAGAGCTATGCAATGTGGCCTGCGTCATCAGTCAGCGGATTCTATTACTCGCATCCTGACAGTGAGTATTTCAACGTCGGCAAAATAAGCTGTGATCAGTTAGAGAGTTATGCTGAGCGTAAAGGCTGGGATATGAAGACTGCTGAGAAGTGGTTAAATCCGAATTTGTAGGAGTGTTTTATTAAACAACAGAAAAGCGGGCTTCTATTTGAAAGCCCGCTTTTTTAAATGATAGACTAGCAAAATAACAAATATGTATATCTAATTCTAGCTCTCGCTAAACATATTAATAATTTCCCAGTCGTTTCCAAGACTTTCTCTCAAATCATTTAATCTATCTTCATGAACAGCGAAACATAGCAAATCCATTGGGCGTGAAAAACCTACATACATCATTTTAGATGCCTCAACCTGCCTACTCTTACTTAAATCTATTTCTCCCCCAAGGAAAAAATTTTTAAGCTTTTTAGCTTCATAGCCGTGATAGTAAGACTCTAGATATAAAGTGGCACAATGGGTTTGTCCCTTTGCAGAATGCACACTTGTAATATCGATTTCAAATCCATCTTCATAATAACTATTCGATTGCGCTATAATTTCAATACCTTCAACCTCTCTAATATCTTCATCTGTAATGAATCGCTGACACTTATTAACCGAACATTCAAAAAACTCTAATAGCTCTGGGACAAAAGACTGTATGTTTACCAATACATCATCAATATCACCTTTGACCACGCCAACAGACCACTGGTAAAGCTTAAGCTTAAATTTAGCATAAAGCTCTTCGTTTTCATCTTTTATCTTGTTAAGTAATTTACGTTTTGTATAAAACATTGAGTTATTTGGACTATTATCTTTTATATTTTCTATTCTTAGTATTTTGATAAAAGCGTTCAATATATTTTTTCTGATAGGTGCTAGAGTATTCGTATCTTTTAGATGATGGGTCAGATACTCTTTTAGGCACTTATAGTCAATTTTTGGACTATTCGTATTAACATCAAATGAAGTAAAATAATCTTCTAATCTTAACCTAGAAATATCATTCCGACTTGCTTCATCTTCTTTCCAATTGACACTCCATGCAATTGCCTTAATAGGCTTTCTACCAAAGTTGGGCAACTTTTCCTCGTTATAATATTGATGCACCAAACGTGAGAAAAAAGGAATAACCTTCTTTATAGTCTCATTATTAAAACATAGAATATGAGGCCTTAGGAGTGCACTGTGATTATTACCCTGAACCGCATAATCAACAGCGTTTACAGCTAAACGATTAACTATATTTGAAATATTTGGACTAAGTCTATGGCTGTTTGCTAAAGGTAACGTTGGTTCTCTTTGTTGCCATATAGAGTTAGCATCTGATTTTCCCAAATTGTATATAGCTTGATTTATGTCTCCAACTCTCTGTAAGATACAGTCACAATTATTTCGATGAAATAATTTCTCTATTAGCTCGTATTGGTGTTGTCCCATATCCTGCATTTCATCAACAAAGACGAAAGGAAAGCGCTTTTGGAGTATTTCTAATATTCCAGTCGACATAATTGCGTCTTCTGCAATTATGTAGGCATCATCAAAATGCAAACAGCCTGACCTAAGAATATCTATTTTAATATCTCTAAGGCACAGATAAGATTGGGAACTTTTTCATTCTTATTTTGTAGACATACATTTCCATGCAAACCTTCAACTAAATTTAAATCTTTATCAAACCTAAGATTTAAAAAATATTTCTCCGGATCATTCTTTCTCTTTAACCAATTAAAAGTACTATAATTTATATTTTTTAGTTTGGAATATCTTCTTAAAGCAAACTCTTCATATATCTCATTGTCTAATCTACTTATTTTTCTTTTAAATATATTACTATAATAAGGAATTGCTAAAAACGTATCCACAAAACTTTGGATCGTACCTATGAAATTAGGGTAAGCGAATAATTTTGGACAATAGCTTTGAATTCGATGTTTAATTTCATCAATAGCAGCATTTGTATGGGACAACACCAATATACCAACACCACCTTCAAGCGGTAACTTAGTTTCTAGTATTACTAACTTAGCTAGTAATGCAGTTGTTTTCCCACTTCCAGGGACTGCTTGCAAGTCTATCGTTTGCATATTTTTGATAAAGTCTCTACGTTCTTCATCGAAAGACTGACCATCTACTAGTAATAGCTTTTCTGCGTAATTTATATCTTCATCCGTTATCAGCATTATCGCTTACTCCTGCTACATAGCGGATGGCATCAAGTAAATATCCTATGTAATCATCGTTTTGATCTAGTTCAATTTCACGTTCACTTTCGATTTTATCCAAATCTTCATCTATTACACTAGCTAATCTACAAGCAACATCTGTTTTATGCAGTCCACCATTAATAAGCTTTCTTGCAAGCTCTAATTCATAGTCATTATCCCAATTAGTTTTTGTGTGGGAATCTTTCAGCGTTTGTTTAAACTCTTTCTTTAAGGTTGTCGATTTCAATAACGAATATTCTAGAGTCCATGATGGTGCAATGAAATATTTAATATTATTTCTATTCTTATCTTCCATTTCGGTCTTTTTAGTTATAATCTGAGACTCGATCAATTTTTCATCTAATTTATTAAAATTATTTTCAGTTCTTTCATAGACCTGTATATCAAGATCAGTAACCACGGCAACAGGTATTTTCATATGTGGTTCATTTTCGCGTAAATATATACGAATATAGTGTTCAAAACCGATATTCCCAATATTAACAATTGAAATACCCTGCGCTGTTAGGTCTATACCTATAAGCTTAGCAAGGCTAGGTAGTAATATTTCCTCAGACCAACCTTCAACAAAAATAACTCCTTTTGCAAAAAATAAATTAGCTTTTGTTGTATCTAGAAACTTCTCTAAAAATTTATAATTATCTTTTTCGAGCTTAGTGTGATTACTTCCCATAGGAAAAGCGTTTCCGCCATAACAAACAATAAGATTTTGCAATTTGAGTTTAGATACTAAATTAGGACTATGAGAAGTAAGAATCAGTTGAATATCATCTTGTTTCTGTAAGTATTCTACTACTTGCATTTGAGCCTGAGGATGAAGATGAGCTTCTAATTCCTCAATCAAACCAAGACGTAAACCTGTCCAGTTTTGCTTATTCAAATGTAATAATTCAGTCGCCATAAATAGACGATTTAGCGTTCCTAAACCAAGATTAATTTCATTTTTAAGCCCAAGGGTCAATTTTTCGAGAATGCTTTTTAAAGTATTCTCACTTGCGAAAAACTCGGTTTCAGCATGTGCACCGTAAAAGTTCTGTACATACTTATCGATATTGTCTTTTATTTTTTTACCATCTTGCGGAACTGTTGAACTACTAGTGGGCACAGGACTATTGACTTGCAAATTACCTTCAAAATATTCAGTCATACTACTGTTAAGTTGTTTGAACAAACTGAGTAATTCATGGTTGTCTTCTTTTCCTTTAAATGCCACATCTCCTAAAAGGACTTGAGCTAATCGGGAGTTTCTCTTTGCTACTAACTCGTTTTTAGCGTCTCTCAATGGTTTTAAATAAGTAGCTTTCAAGTAATCTCTTGCTTCGGCTGTTAATGGATAACCCTCATCATCTGCGCCTGCTCTAACATCAGAAGGTAGCACTCTCTCTTTTATTCGGCGAACGTCATATATAAGTTTTAGATACGGAGTTACTTTTCCACCATTGTCTGTATCCCAACCCAACCACTCTGTGAAATGTGCAGCTTCTTCGTCTAATAAATTTGAAAACTTAAGCTCAATCCTGAATCTTAAAGAGTCTTGGAAAAAATCTTCATCTTCCACTCGAATGTAATCATAACTGTGCGTTTTTAAGACCAGTTTAATAGCATCGACAATTGCAGTCTTACCTGAATCATTTTCACCAATAATAACATTAAGCCCTTTGGTAAATTCAAGATTGAGACTTGGCTTAGAAAGTTCAAAAGTTTTTGAACCAAATTTACGATAATTCCATAACTTTATATTTGATAGATGCATACTCGTCCCTGATGTATATTAAAATTGTTCAATGTTCTGTTTATTCTACTTTACCCTTACCCCGCCGACACCGCTCCGAACAATAAATCACCTGCTCCCAATCCTTCTCCCATTTTTTACGCCACGTAAACGGGCGCTGACAGACGGGGCAGGTTTTTTGCGGTAGGTTTACCTTTTTATGTGCCATCGTCTGCTCCCTTGTTCCGTATGTCTCATATCTATGGTTAATGTTTACTGCCTACCTAGCTTCTTTTTGATGACCCAGCCCTTCATACTTTTTCACCCGTCGGCATTGGTCGGAGCAATAGACCATGCTCTCCCAGTTTTTATCCAGCTTCTTAGTCCAACTAAACTCGCGCTCGCAGACAGGGCAGAGTTTTTTGCGGACGTTCTTCTTTTTGTGCGCCATAACTTTCTCATTGGTTTGTTTAATCTATAGTCGATTCACTATCATCGGATACGGTGTTAGGCTTGCTCAACCTACTGTTTGTAGCAACTTTACTCGCCGTCATTGTATCCAAAGTAGCTGTTGCCGACTATATTACCACTGTCTCTTAATCATAAGCCCTATTTATAGTGCTATTCATAAGTGATGTTCATAAGTGCAAGTCATCAGCATGGCTCATGAGCGTTAATAATTAAGCATTAACGCTTAATCGTTAGCCATCAATCATAGCTGTTAACCAGTAGTGACTAATCGTCAGCTATTAATCAGTAGTAATTAGTCATAATCATCAAAGATTTTATTAAGTCTGTTGAGACTATTAACGATGAGCTTGCCTGATTGATCGGTACTGCTATCAATAAGTAATTTCTCATCCATACGCATCGTCAGCGGTGCAAGCGCTTCTTTTAATGCGTTTGCTATAAGCGCGGTCTGCTGAGTGATATCAGGCGCATCGCTATCTACGGTTTGATGCTCTTCATTTTTAATCAGGCTTTCAGTTAGACTATTAGACAGGCTATTGGCCATTTTCTGTGCCAGCTCTTCAACGGCATCGACCAGCTGCACCATCAGCGCTTTTTGCACCTCTTGGTTTTGCTTAAGATACTCGCCTTCTACCTTTTCAGCATTGTGATCATGCTTATATATTTGCATCAATTGATTCAGACTTTTCTCAAAGCCATTATCGATACTATCGCTGACAACTTTGGCATTATTGATCACGCTATCGGCAAGGATTTTCTGTGCTTCTAATTGACCGTTTAACTGGGCATCGAGTTGCGCTTGCTGTCCTGCTTCTCGTAAGCGAGCAATTTGCTCAGGATCATTTTTCGTTAAGTATGTCTCAAACTGGCTACTGATGGCATTGAAGCCACTGGCCAAGTCGACCAACTGGGCAACGATACGCGCGCCCGTATCGCCATCTTCACCGCCCATGGCTTTATTACGTAAAAAGTCTGCTTTGATTTGCGTCCAACGCTGCATTTCTGCTTCGGTCAACACACCGCGCATCTCGCCAAGCTTGAGCAGATTGCTCTCTGCGCCTTGGGTCAGTAGCTGTGACTCTCCCAAATAGTGATCGTCTATCAGCTGGTTCAGCTCACTCTTATTCATGACCGCCGACAGCTTTTCGGTCATCTTATTCATATTACGATAACTGCCTTGCAGCTTAAATATCGGCTCAACGCGGTACTTATCGTCTTGAGAGGCGGAAGCAATATACGCTTGGTTAACATCCAGAATGACTTCTTGCACCATAAACATATGACGCAAGATCGCGACAATCTCATTAATCTCTGAAGTGCTATACGGATACGTCAAATCACCGCTTTGAGCTTGGGCAAGGTTGGCATTGTCCGCTTTCGCCATTTTGATGAGACGATGAACATCCGCTAGGTCGCGGTTGGCCAGTGGCGCGAGAACGGTGTTAGAAGTGAGCGAGTTTTCGATATAACTGAGCGCAAACACTTCTTCCATGCCGCTCATGATATCGCCTAAGTTGTAGATATCGGCACGGTTGGCGAGCATGTCTGGCACTTTGAAGGCTTCGCCGCTCTCAGTATACGGGTTACCCGCCATGACCACGCAGAACTTTTTGCCACGCATGTCATAGGTTTTGGTTTTACCTTGCCAGACGCCATCGATACGGCGTGTACCATCACCCAATGAGATAAACTTCTGCAAAAATTCCGCATGTGTATGCTGAATGTCATCGAGATAAAGCATGACATTATTGCCCATCTCAAAGGCCAAATTGATTTTATTCAGCTCTTCTCGTGCGGTGGCATTGGGCGCTTTTTCTGGATCTAATGAGGTGACGTCATGACCAAGTGACGGACAGTTAATCTTCATAAAAATTAAGCCGAGACGGTTTGCCACATACTCCATCAAGGTGGTTTTACCATACCCTGGTGGCGATATCATCATGAGAATACCCATCAAATCGGTACGCTTATCTTCACCGACCGTACCCATCTGTTTGGCAAGGTTATCACCGATGAGTGGTAGATAGCTCTCATTAATCAGACGGTTACGTACAAATGAAGACAATGGACGCGGCATAAACTCGTCCAGTCGCAACGTCTCTTTTGAATCATGCAAAATCTCTGAGCGCATGGCTAGATAACGTCTATAGGCAGGAATGACTTGGGTATCATGATGATGCAGACGATTTAAGAAGTCATCAACGGCAAAGGTTAAGGTCTGCTGATGGATACGCGTATGCTCACCTAGCAAATTATTGACTTGTATCTCAAGCGACACCTTACCCGTGCTACGCTCAAAGCTTTGCACTTGGTTGAGCGGGTTGTTAATACTGGTCAATGAAGGCGTTGACGAGGTAATTGATGAAAATGACAAAGCCGATGGTGTGGCATTTGCGCCGGTACTGCTTAGTCCCTGATTGCCTAGCCCTTTAACACCCAATCCTTTATCAAAAGTAGCACCTGAATCAATCAATCGCTGCACCAAAGCTTCACGTTGGGCATCGTTCAATTGAGTAAGTAAAACGGCTATCGCCTCCGGCACATAATGACGGCCACTTTCTAAATGCTGCTTGCGTAGCGCGTTTTGTGCTTCAATCTCGGCCAGCTGAGCTTCGCTGAGTGCTTCGCCTGCTTCATTGGTGCCATCAGTCGCTACGTTAGCCGATTCGGTACCACCGTAAGTTTTCTCAAGCAATGCATGAAACCAAGTTGACAACAGCTCATAGGCTGATTTGGGTTGGAATCCAAGCTTGCTAATAGAAGACTGTAGTTGATCAAAACTGGCCGTCGCTTGCATACTACCTGAAGCACTATTTAGCGTTTGGCTTAGCTGCTCACACAACTGCTGCGCTTGTTGGCTGGTTTGCCAGTTTACTGTGCTGTTTGCGCCTGCACTGGTTTCAACCGACTGCCCCATCACGCTAACGAGATACTCACAGGCAAGTTGGACATAGCTTGGTTTGAAGATGTTAGCGCCGTTATCAACGCTATCCTCTTTATCAACGCTAGCACTGTCATCATTATGAGCCATAACAAAATGACGCATCACTTGGCTCATGTCCTCGACTAGTAAAGACTTAGCCGTATCACTACCCAATGCACGGCGTAGTTGCTCTGCGGTCGCGGCTCTATCCGTCCAGTTGCTCGCGCGCGTCAGCACGGATTCATTTAACCAAGCGTCATAACCGAATTGGCGTAAGCTGTCTAAGCCCAATGCTTGAACGATATTGAGCTGCCAATAAAATAGCTGCGCCAATGCCCGTACTTGAGGGGTATAAATCAGCAGTCCTGCCTCACGTAGAGTCGGTAATATTTGCATCAGTAATAGCGTGGCATCATGGTCATGAATGCCTTTGTCATAGCCGAGCTGATAGCGAGGGGTGGCGTAAGCTTTGACCAGTTTGGACAAGGGGCTGTCATTATCAATATCGCCATTAATATCGAGAGTAATAACCGTCGCATCGTATGCTTGATATAGACGCGCTTCGGTCAAACCTTCTTGGCTGTTCTTGGCACTTTCGATAATGCTATAGGCTAAGTACTCCGCGCGGTAAACGGTATCAGACTCGGAGGCAATATTCATATCCCAATACGGGCGCAAGGCGTTTAGCTCAGCATTATTAAGCACTTCATAATAGTCGGTACCCGTTAGATGCAAATTCAGCACACGCTTGCCATCTGACTGCTGACGACTCAATAAAGTCAAATCAAGTGGCTGAGTATTAACTGAAAAGCGGTGCTTACCCAGTTTGATGATCTGACCACCATCTTCAAACAAATCCGACTTATCTTTTAAGCTCTTATAACTCTCGATTTGAATGGCTTTTAAGCGCGCATCGATGTCATCGGCTTTTACGCTAAAGCCCATCGCTTGCAGCTCTTTTGCGATGTTGCGGACTTTTTGTACCAAACCATCAGCCGCAAAATACGTATTTAACGCCTCTTCCTCTGTAAAGCCTGTGACACCAGTACTTTGCGTGCGTTTTTTAATACTTTCAAGCATTCGCAGCGCACCATCACCTAAGTTTTGCGCTTTACGGTTGCGAGCATCGAGCAATTGCTGCTTATGATTTTCAAAGGTCTCGTAAATCTCTTCACGCTTGCTGATGATGTCGGCTAAAAACTGATCGCCGCTGTTGGTCTCTGGATCAGCGAATTGGCTCTCTAACTCTTCTAGCTGTACCAACAATTTTGCCATTTGCTCGTCTGATTTTTCAGGGGTGTTGGCAATGGATAAGGCGTTGGCAATCGATTGACCAAATAGCTTAAATTGCGCGCCAAATTGCGCCACGGCCTCCGCTGAGCCTAAATTTTTGCGTTTGTGATTGAGCTTGGCTTTACTCTGGTTCAAGCTCGCATAAATAGTCGATATATCATCGATAATTTGCGTACGTACCGTGGCATCAGCTACATCTAATGTGCCTAGTAACTCGGTTAATAAATCTAACCCTTGCGCCGTCTCGTCAATTTTTTCTAATACAGGTTTTAGCTCGGCATTGGTTTCAGCGGTGTTTAAACGCTCACTGACATCGACCAATATGCCTTCGTAACTCGAAAGTGCTTCTTCGCCACTTAAGAACAGCACGGTCTTTTCAGCGAGCTCGCTTTCTGCTTCTTCTAACTGTGTCTGTAATGCTTGTAGCTTATCAGCATCTAAATAACGCAAATCTTCCAAGCTGACCAAACGGCCTTTTTGGTGTCTTAACGCTGACAGCTGATCGACATAATCACTGGCAGACTCAAAACTAGTGACGCGTATCTGCCGCAAAATCTCACTTTGCTGCGTATCAGCATCGGCTAGTGCGGTTTGGGTTTGCTTCTGGATACTTTGTACTTTGGCGAACTCATCAATAACCAGCTCAGCCGTGGCCGTCACTTCTTTAATACTACTAGCGACTTCGCTCAGCTCAGGCTCAGACAACCAATAATAGCTGTCAAAGAGTCTGCTGGTATTATTGGTAAGCTCTTCATAGAGCTTCTGTGATACGCTTTGATTATCAATCAGGCGAGTAATGCTATAAAGGTCTGAGATACCGCGCACCAGTTCTTTATTGCCAATCTTGCCATAAAAACTCGTGCTCTCTGGCAGCTCACTCACATACTCGTGTGAGGCATAAGGCGTGTGCCAGATTTGCATTGGGTGAATACGAGACGGCTCACTTTGGTCACTAAACAGCACCAAGCGGCCATTCTCTGCCAAAGCCATACCGTTGCAATAAATAGGATTTGCCAATTGCTTTTTAATCAGGTTATAAGGGAACAGCCCCGTGACACCCAAGTCTCTGTCGTAAAATAAGAATAAAACATCTTCCCCATTTGGCGAGATAATTTTACGCTTAAACCGTAAGTCAGTAGCACCAACGTTATTGGCCTCAAACAGCTTATACTCACCCGTCTGTAGATAATAACCACCCGGAAACATGATGCCGTGGTCTTCTGGTAGCTGGACACATGATTGACCAATCGCATCCAATCGCAGCACCGCTTCGGTCAAAGTGTTATAAACGAAATAACGGTAGTCCTCTTCACGATAAGGCAATATCTTAAGCAGTATTAGACTGCCCACTTTGGCATACGCAATCTCAGCATCGGTCAGCGACTGGGTACGGTCATTGACAGGTTCGCTATAAATACCTTGCCCTGACTGCGTATTGTCCTCAATCTTGATGGTCAGATCGCCACCGACCGTTTCCACAAATATCGTGTCTAAGATATTCATATGCGGATATTTACCATTCACCATTTGATCGCGTGTGGTCTCAATCCAGTCAAAATCATAAGCAGGCGGCAGCTCAATATCACGCTCGCCTCGATTGTCCACATAGGCGACTTGCGCCGACTCTGGCGTACCTTGGCTAAAATCTAGCGCAAAACGGAACACTCGAATATCGGTGATACGCTCGCCAATCTGAAACGCCAACAGTAATTTGCTGTCTTTAACTGTTATTTGAATCAGGCGCGTTTGCTTGTAGTATCGATACAGCTCATTGAAGTCTTGGACAAAGGCATCTTGAGCCAAAAAAGTGCCTTTTAAGTCAACCTCTTCAAGCTGATACTCTTCTTCATTACCAACTGGCTCGTTCAGACGATATAACGACAATACGTCCTTAATATTACTCGCGCGTTTGAGCCCCATAAAAACGTTGTAGCCAAACAGTAAATAATCACCGACCTGCACCATGTCTTGCGCCACACAGTTGTACTCGGTACGAATACGAGTACGGGCAATGACTTGCATTTGGGTGCTACCAAACTCTTCAAGACGTGCATTATTGAGCGTAGCAGTCTGTTGCTCTAAACGGCTGCCTTGCTCCGTTAGACGTTTTTTGATGAGCTCATAAGCATTGCCTGAAGCAACTGCCTGATCGGTTCGGTTAGCTTGATTAGCGCTATTATTATCGTTGCTATCTGAGTTCTTTGAAGTTTGCGTATCCGCCATCGTTGCTCGTCCGTTTTTGTTTTTACATAATATAGTCAATCCTTTATAAAAGAGCTACAGCATTAACCTCGCTTGAAGTATCACATATACATCTGCACTCGGTTGCCTTGACCCTCTTTTAAACTGAATCCACTATAAGAGAATTTTGGGCAATAAAGAATCATTAAAAGTAAAGAAGCACTTGGCTAATCTAAAAAAACGAGTGGTCACTGCTGTTTTTTTAGATTAACCAACTCATCATGATTCGTCGTTCCGAATCACCCTGAGTTAGCAAAAAAATCTGCCGCCTAAACGACAGATTCTTTATTTTAGAAAATATTACTCATTCACACTGTTAGATAAAAACTTGCTCACTAATACTTACCTCATTAAGGCTAGTCCTTTAGACCTTATTAATAAGTCGTTTTATCATCATTTGTCTGGTTTGATTTCATAGCTTGACTGGCCATCACACCATTGATGATACCGCTCAAGGTGTCTGACTTACCTGCTAGGCCATCGATGGCTTTACCGATAGACAGTGACTTGGCAAAGTTGTCAAAGAAATGCGCTTCGCCGCCAACAATATCGATTTTGGCTTTCTGTAACGCCACAGCCAATACTTCAGCATTTTCTTTCGCAATCTCTTTACCAGCATCAATTGAGGCAAGCGCTTCTTGCAAGGCCGTCTCAAGGCTCATGCGGAACTCTTCGTGCTCACGTGCTTCTTTACTCATGCTACCCATGGCATTGAATTTCTCGACCAGACCATCTGCTTCGGCTTGGAAATGCGCACGAGTAACTTCGGCTTTTGCCAATCCAACTTCACGTTCTGCTTTGGCATTTGACTCACCGCGAGCCGCGATAACTTGAGCATCTGCCATGCCTTTTTCACGCTCAGCTCTGGCGGTAGATTCACCGCGAGCGGCGATGATTTCTGCATCGACCATACCGATATCACGTTCAGCTTTTGCCTTAGATTCGCCACGAGCCGCGATAACCTCAGCATCTGCCATGCCTTTTTCACGATCTGATTGCGCTTCAGCTTGTCCAGTCGCTTTGATAACATTGGCTTTCGCAATACCTTCTTTTTCCAAAGAAGCCGCTTTGACTTCTTGGATAGCTGCTTCAGCAAAGCCATGTGCTGACTCTTCTGCTTTGGTACCTTCGGCCATCTTAATTTTGGCTTCTGAATCTTTGGCGGATGCTTCAAGATTCGCAGCGGCAAGTGTGGTGATTTCGACGGCTTTGTGCTTGGCAGATAGCTCTTCTGCTTCGGCTTTTTTCACCTGACGTACTTTGATTTCTTCCGCATCGGCTTCTGCTGCTAGGACACGTGTTTGCTTAGAACGCTCCGCTTCGCTAATTTCGCGAACTTCTTTGATACGCTCTTCTTCTTGCGCAACGGTTTTGTCCACTGCGATACGTTCACGAATGACGTTGGCGATTTCTTTTTTCTCAAGCTCAATCGCGCGTTCAGCCTCGATACGTTGCAAGTCAACTTCACGCTCACGAGAGACAATTTCTAAATCACGGGCACGCGTGACTTTTTCTTCTTCGATGACGACCGCACGCAGACGATTTTGTCCTGCTACTTCGATTTCACGCTGCTGATTCTCACGCTGAATGGCCAAATCCTGCTCAACCGAGATAACAGCCGTTTCAGACTTTTTACGCTCTTCTTCTTCAATCTTGCGGGTTTCAGCTGTTTCTCGTGCAATCACTGACGAGATTTCACGTTGCTGTTTAGCTTCGGCATCGGCTTGCTGACGCTCTAGCTCTAGCATTGCCTCTCTGGTTTCGACATTCTTTTTCTTAACCGCCAACTCTTCATCACGCTCAAGCTCATTTGTGATGACGTTTTGGAAAGCCGTTAATTGAGTAATCTTTTTGATACCTTCAGCATCTAAGATATTGCTTGAATCTAATGACGCTTTTGGCGTTTGCTCTAAATAATCAATCGCCACATCTTCTAAGACATAGCCATTCAGATCGTTACCAATTTCTTGAACGATGCTGTCACGAAACTCGCTGCGGTTTTCAAACAGTTTGACGAAATCAATCTGCTTACCAACTGTTTTTAAGGCTTCAGAGAACTTAGCATTAAACAGCTCATTAACAGCGACTTTATCTGATGCGCGTTCAACCCCAACCGATTTAGCAACTTTTAGCACATCTTCTTCGGTTTCATTGACACGTAAATAAAATGCTACGGTGATATCAGCACGCATGTTGTCTGCGCAAATCAAACCTTCTTTACCGCGTCTGTCCACTTCTAACGTGATGAGCGATATGCGCATCAATTCTTTTTTGTTGATGACTGGCCAAACAAAACCACCATCAAAACGTACGGCAATTTTACTCACACCGTTAATAATGAGTGCTTTGCCCTGCTCGACCTTAAAGTAAAAGGCCTTGAGCATCAATAGTGCGACCATCATAAAAACAAACGCCAGCACTACAACCACGCCGACGATAATGAGTGTGTCCATATCCATTCCTTTAATTAAAACATTCCATAATCCATTCAATATAAATCAAATACTCTATCAAGCCTGCTAACTCTACTATTTATAGCACTGTTTATAGCATATGCGCTTTATAGCCCTGTCACGCACCATTCTGATATCTGAACTACATTGAACCGACTATAACCAAATTTAAAACGATTCGTGCTATTTCTAAAAACTTGCTATTTCTGACAATCAATTACTTCTAAAAACAATTAGCTTTATTCATACTTCTACAATATTTTTTTATCTTCCACGACAACAACTCGATAAGTATTGGCATCTTTTAGATACTCCACCAACATCACTCGATCGCCTTGTTTTAGCAAACCATCATTGGTGTCTGAACGAATCTTTAATATCAATCCTGCACCGCCATCATTTAGCTCTGCTTCGCCATGTTTATCTGTGACACTAAGCGTACGCACAACAGCGATCTTACCCACATTATTAGACGAATTACGTTTGGGAATTTTGGCGATATTTTTGCGAATCGGCGAAATAATAATACCTGTCAACCACATAGAGACGACCAATACGAAAATGAGCGCCCCTGTACCGAATAAATAATACAGAACGCCAGAATCGAAATATTGGTGTAAAAAGCTAGTATATAAATAGCTAAGCAACCAACCGATCAAGCTAATTAAGCTTAGTATGATGATTAAAGGGACACCGTAAAGACCAAATTTGAGCATGAGACCGGTGAAAAAACCAGTCGATGATAAGGTAGAGACCTCAGCATCACCGCCTGACTCACCAAGGTCTACGCTATCCATATCTGCCATTCCGAGTAAAGACACAACCCAATATAAAGTGACGAACATCACAAGCCCCGTAAAAATAATCGTGGGATATAAACTGATTTTAGTGATAAAGACTAAAAAAGCTTCTTGCATTACGCGTACTCTCCTTTTGCTCACCCAATCTATTAGCTCTATGACTTGGTTATACAAATTGGTATTATGTGGATGATGCTCACTCGAATTAATGCTGACAAGTTTACATTTTTTAAATCAACTTATGTTGCTTTATCGAGAATTATATATACATTCCATTACATAATACATAGGTTTTGCCTTTAGCGCCCCCATATCGGCGAGCGCACGATTCCGCCCACCTTACTCACAATCGCATAGCTTGTATTACCAGATAATGAGTGAATGACCAAACTTCCACCATTTTGACCGTCCACTTGTGAAAGCTTTGTCGGATAGACAGCATACTGTGCAGATGGTGACAGACGCGCTGGTTCATCAAGTCCCGTCTCTGCTAGATTGATAACTTGCCCTGTAGCCAGCGTCATAACGGCGGCCTTACGACCATTGAGATAGGCCATACGCTGACCGTCCAAGCTCAGTTGCGGACTGGCGACATAGCCACTTGTTAGCACAGGCGTGGCACTAGCAGTCTCGAAGTTATAGCGATAGATACGTGGGCGTCCAGCGCGGACTTTATCACTGGTATAGACAAAACTTTGCCCATCACTGGCGTAACTTGGCTGTACTTCTGTGCTCGGTAACGTAGTGAGCTGTGTGGTCTTACCGTCGCTCAGACGCATCTCATAGATATCAGCATTGCCGCCGACCGTTGAGCTATAGAGGAGTTTTTGCCCATTAGGTGAGAACGACGCTGACATATTGCTGCCTTCAGCATTTACCGCAAGGTTACGGATGTTGCTTTTGCGATCATAGATATAAATCTTAGGATGCTGGCGCGGCGCTTGTTTACTATATGCCAGCAGTTGCCCATCAGCTGACCACGCTGGCGCATAAATATAACCATCAAGCTGATCGATTAACTGACGATCACTACCATCAGGACGAATGCTATAAAGCGTTGATATCTTTGCAGCTCCGACTCCTTGCTCCTCGACATAGGCAATACGCCCTTGCCGATCTATCGCTGACATTTGCGCCGTTAGTGGATTGCTCACACTCATATTATTAGCAGGTGCTTGCATCGTTTTAGACATCGTACTAGGCAAGGTCTGACACCCCGTCAACAGAATAAAAGTCGTTAGTGCGGTGATATTACTTATCGTTCGTATATTGACGGATGATTTTGATACAAGCATTTTTGACATAAAATAACGTCCAATAAAGTGTTGATTATTGCGTACTGAGAATCTTGACAATTAAGGCTAAAAGATTGAGCGCATTAAAGCATCCTAGCCTACATACTTTACTTAACAGCAAATGACAGTGTAGCGTAAACCATGCCAAATTTTGGACAAAAAAATACCCCACTAGATAGTGAGGCATTTTTAAAACTACATCTGACTTTTATAGAACATTGCTTTTATTCAACATTGCTTTTCGCAAATACTATTCAAAAACCATTTGTAATGATTGAATTATTTAGAAACGGCTTTGAAATGGGCAACTTGATTGCTATTGGTAATAGTCAAGATAGGCGTGTTATTGGCATTTTTACTGATGCTATATTTACCTTGTACGGTCGCTAAAGTCGCAGTATCAAAACTTGCTTGTGGCTCAGGGCATGCCATCATAGTAGATAAAACGTTGCCTAATACGACATTGCCATTCACCACCTTGTAGTCAGCGCCCATGTTATTACAGGTGTTCATAAAGGTCACACGGTCACTGCCGCTGTCTTTGAAGAACTTTAGCGTCAACGGCTTCGCTGGATCAAAGAACAATTGGCTAACCTTATCGCCATTGCTGCGTTTTGCGTCAACGAGCTGCCAATCATATGCTTGTAGCGTATTAGAAGTAATTGGTTGAGTCACTGGCGCTGTTACGCTAGGGGTGGTTTGGCAACCAGCAGCCAACGTACCTACCGCAAGTGTCGCTGCCATCATCATTTTAGTCATGTTTTTCATATAAGCTCCTATAGTGGTTTTTTTAGAATAAAAAATAACTCTTATCCTAAACATTCGTTTTTATTATGATTAATTTACTGTTTTATTCATTACTCTCAATAATGCGGTCATTATGCACAACTGGAGCTTAACTGTCATTATAGATTGAGTGTATGATTACCCTGTTATTTGTTGCGCTCTATAGTCTTTTTGCTAACCTCTATTGTTAGACAGTACATTAACTGCTAACACTTTTTATATAACTTCTCGAATATACCCTAAAAACCGATAATTTCTCGTTAAAATTACCGTTTTACTCATTTATGCTAGGCATTACTCTAGATTGGCGAGGTTCTGTTGTTGCAAAGCAGCATAGCCTACCAAACGTTTGCGCTCAGCCTCACTAAATAGCTGCTGTTCGATTTGATTGATTTGGGTTTGTGCTTGCGTTTTATCTGCACTTTGATTTAATAAGCGCTGTTTTTGGGCTTGATATTGGTCGAAACGTTGAGCAAAGTTGGCATCTTCTGCATCGACTTGCGCGAGGCGTGCGGCGGCTGGAGCACCTACCAGATCACGACGCATGTTATACAATTCCTGAGCCGTTGCTTCTTTTGCTTGCATCTGTTTTGTGCGATTCATCAGCTCGTTCAGATTGGCTTGCTGGGTGATACCGGCTTTGAGCGCATTATCCGGCATACGGCTTATATAGTTCTGCCGTGTTGCCTCTTTTTGCACATCGTTTAGCTGCTGGTTTTGGTTAATTCTGACCATCTCCATACTATAATCATCATACTCTTCTTCTGCACCAAAGAAGGCGGTAATGGTTTCTTTAGTAAAATACTGCTGACGCAACTTGGCTACATCTTGCTTTTGCTGAGCGACGACATTTAGATCCAGTTCACCGCTTTTTGCCGCTTGTAATTGCAGATTGCCATAACGTTCTTCTATTTCAGTAATGGCTTTAAGATAGGTAATATATTGGTCAAATATAGCGACCGTTTGACTAGCGGCAGGCTCTGGCGTGTGGTGACGAATATAGCTTTCAACACGGGCATAAATAACCGCTTCATCTTCTTCACCCAGCGCCGACAAAAAATAATCGAATAAACGCCGTAGACCTTCAGTGACGACCAACTGCTTATTTTCGTCAATGATGATTTCGCCGTCAATTTGCGTGCCTTGTAATGAGCGCGGCAAATGCTCCAATCCAGTGACAAATAGAGACTGGTTTTGGGCGGCAGTTGTTTGCACTACTTGGCCATTATCCAGCGCAGTTGATAGAGTAGCATCAGCCTCATTAGTGAGGGCACTGGATACTGGTTGCGCTGTAGCCATACGTGTATTATCAGGTTTGAACCACATAATCACCGCCGCCGTTATGGCTATGCTAACCACGGCGATTATAACTATTGGTAGATAGGCTGGGCGGCGATTATTCGACATAGATGAGGGTTCTTTTTATAAGTCAGCTTAAAGGCTTATGTTTTTAAAAGCGTATGTTATTAAAAGCTTACATTATTAAAGGTTAGCGTTTTTAAGACGATTGACCTGAGTACGATAGATAGATTTTGGCTCAGAATCGCCCCATGCCGTCAGACCTAATACTTGATCGGCTGAATCCAAATGGTTCATTCTATAATTATCCCGAATCACATAACCAAGACGACTTGAGCAAGCAGACACCAACCCATCATTAGACTCGCCTGCAAATGGCACGCTCGTTGCTGCCAATAGATAATCACTAGGATCCAGTGCGCTCGTTATTTGCCCCACCCCGCTGAACGAATAATATTTAATGCCATTGACAGCAGTACTGGTCGGCTGACCACAATAATTTTTTGGCATTGCCGCAGGAAATTTGGCATTGAACTTAGCCGCACCATCGGTTGATAGAGCCACGAGCGCTTGCCAGCCATCTTGCTCTTGTATCTCTTTAAAACTGATACCTGAACCAACGTCTGTAAAGCCACCAATCAAATTGAACACGCCTGAGACTAGCTGTGTTGTGACATTGGATGGATTACCTGTGGTGTTGTTTGGCTCGAGGGTGTTTTTGACAAAATCTGCCGTTTTTGACCCTTGTTCTGGGCTTGAGACTGCCGTGACTGATGCGACATATTTTGGCGCGACGCCAGCGACATAGCGGATATCTATACCGCCTTGACTGTGTCCAAATAAATTGACTTTAGGCTCACCTGAAATGGCAGTGATGGTTTTGACTTGTTGTAGCAGCTGCTCTCCGCGAATCTCACTGTTATTGACGGCTGACGTTTTGGTGGTATATACCTCTGAGCCGCCTTTCATCAACTCTTGAGGAATGCCATTGAAGTAGTCGATAATCCCAAACAAGTTAGTGAAGCCGCCAAGACCATGTGCCATAACAATTGGGTATTTTGTATCAGTATGATTTGACGTCCAGTATTTGTTGCTGACCAGCTTACATCCGGTTGAATTGGCGCAATTATAGTATTGACCAGCAGCTTGAGCCGAGGTGGTTTGTAGAGCCATTAAGAGTACACCGGCACCGATAACACCAAGTGAGGGGAGAAATGCGCTGGGCGTGAAAGCCGAAGCTAGAGAAGTTTTTAGCGTCATAATAACGTCCTTGTTATCATTAATGTGGGTTATCTTTACCTCTCAAATACGACAGCAGAAGCGGCAAAGATTGCTGCTAATTCCTTTAGCATGCAAAATTACATTACTTATATCTTCTGTAACATTCAACTAAATTGTCAAAATATGAATATATTATCGTGACTAGAGGGTCACAACTGCCCCTACTTCGCTGTAAAGCAATTATTATCAATAATAATGATAGATTCACTATCACTTAACGTAAAACAGCGGCGTCTTCATTTATGTTATAATTCAAGCCATTAATTCCATAACTATAAGTAATATAATGATGACTAAAAAATCCCTTATCCAGTCCCCAGAAGCCATAGAAAAAATGCGCGTGGCCGGTAAACTTGCCAGTGATGTCCTTGTCATGCTCGATGAGCACGTTCGAGTTGGCATCAGTACCGAGGCACTTAACCAAATCGCCCATGACTATATTGTTAATGTGCAACAGGCTATTCCTGCACCGCTTAACTACAATGGCTTCCCAAAATCAATTTGTACCTCGATTAACCATGTGGTTTGTCATGGTATCCCAGCCGAAAACAAGCTACTCAAAGATGGTGACATCATCAATATCGATGTGACCGTGATAAAAGATGGCTACTATGGCGATACCTCAAAAATGTGGATCGTTGGTAACGGCTCTATCATGGCACAGCGTATCTGCAAAGTGGCACAAGACGCCCTATATGCTGGTATGAGTGTCGTCAAAAACGGTGCGCGTCTAGGTGATGTCGGTGCTGCTATCCAAGCAGTGGTCGAGCCTGAACGTTTCAGTATCGTTCGCGAGTTCTGTGGTCACGGCATTAGTAATGAGTTTCACCATGAGCCGCAAGTCATGCACTATGGCAAAAAAGGCACAGGCTTTGAGCTAAAAACAGGCATGACCTTTACCATCGAACCGATGATTAACCAAGGTACATGGCAAACCAAGATTTTGCCTGACGAATGGACGGCGATTACTAAAGACCGTAAGCTGTCAGCACAGTGGGAGCATACGATGGTCGTGACCGATAATGGCTGTGAGGTGTTTACCACTCGCCCTGAAGAAGATTTGAGTTTTTTGACCCAGTAATATCAAAAAAGATCGCCTAGGCGGTCTTTTTTTTGGCCAATAATTAGGTCATATTGAGTATTGTGCTCACCCGCTTTTTATCTTTATACTCTGATGACTTAATAACTTATATTGGTAACTTCTATTTGTGGCTTTTGTCAGCTACCAGCACACTGGTGATTCTACGCTTTTCAGCTGAAACGTTTTATTTTTAAACTCTTAACGGGATAACACTCATGTTTACTTGTGATGTCGCTTCTATCGATCTGACACCTTTACCTCTATTATCAAAGGATATAGCGACAAACGCGTCACTGCTAGCGGACACCCCTGTCACTGAAAAGTCGCTACTGGGTATTCCTCACTGGTTGACTCAAATTAATCAGGATATTAACCGTGCACTTGAACGCGGTGTCAATATTCGTCAATTGGTCGCGGCACGCTCTGGTGCGATTGACGAATTGCTGATTGCCTTGTTCAACTGGTTTGAGCTGGATAAGACAGATTTGGCTTTATTTGCCACAGGCGGTTATGGTCGCGGCGAGCTGTCGCTTTATTCAGACATCGACATTTTATTGCTCTCCCCTGATGAGATTGGTGCTGATGCCAGTGGGAAAATAGATCGGTTGGTGGCTCTATTGTGGGATATCGGATTAGAGCCTGCTCTCTCGGTACGTAGTGTTAATGACGCTTTAGAGGCGTCGCTCGATCACACCATTGCCAGTGCCCAGCTAGAAGCTCGGCTATTAATTGGTAATGAGGCTTTACAGGATGTGCCCGTTCAAATTGTCAATAAACAGTGGTCGCCACGTGAGTTTTTTGAAGTAAAAATCGCAGAAGCGAAAGCGCGATATTTACAGCACAATGCCACCGAGTACAACCTTGAACCCAATATAAAAACCGCCCCTGGTGGTCTACGCGACATTCATATCATCGGCTGGGTGACCAAACGCTATTTTCGAGTGGGTAAGCTTTATGACTTAGTACAACAAAACTTTTTGACTGAAAAAGAGTTCGATGAGCTGAACTTTGCAGAAGGTTATTTATGGCAAATACGTCATTATCTGCATGTATTGACTGGTCGCAACGAAAACAAGCTGCTGTTTGATTATCAGCGTGAAATTGCCCAGTTGATGGGTTATGAGACGCAGCCAGACGATCAACCAAATGCCGCCGTCGAGCGTTTTATGCGCGACTATTATCGCTGTGCCATGCAGATATCGACGCTGTCTGAGATGCTGACCAATCACTATTACGAGACGATTATAGAGCCGCAGTTGCCTGATGATGAGCGTCCAAAAAAGCAGCCAATCAATGCGCGCTTTAACCAAGTTGGTGACCAAATCGCCATGGCGCATCATCGGGTTTTTGCCCAGCATCCTGATGCTATCTTAGAGATGTTTTTACTGATGGGTCAGTACGGTATCAAAAACGTGCGCACTCATACGTTGCGTGCGCTAAAAATCGCCGCGCGTGGCATCGATCAAATCTACCGTGATAACCCCGCTCACCAAGCGCTCTTCTTAGCCAATTTAAAAGAGCAGAATTATCTGTTTCATCGCCTGCGTGCCATGAATCGCTATGGCGTCTTAGGCAGCTACATTCCTGCGTTCGCCCAAGTGACCGGTCTGATGCAATATGATTTATTTCACCGTTATACGGTTGATGCGCATACCTTATTTTTGATTCGGATTTTGCATCGCTTCACCGACCCACGGTTTTATGAAGATTTCCCACTGGTTAGCTCTATCTTTCAACGTATCGAGCGCAAGGAAATCTTGGTACTGGCCGCCATGTTTCATGATATTGCCAAAGGTCGCGGTGGCAACCATAGTGAGCTTGGACAAACTGAGTCGACTGAATTTTGTTTGGCGCATGGTATGAGTCTGGCAGATGCCAACTTGGTCGGTTGGCTCACTCGCTATCATTTATTGATGTCGATGACTGCTCAGAAAAAAGACATCTCAGATCCAGAAGTGGTCACTATTTTTGCCAATTTAGTCGGTAATGTCACCCACCTCAATCATTTATATGTGCTCACTGTTGCGGATATGAATGCGACCAATCCACAGTTGTGGAACAGCTGGCGTGCCACATTAATGAAACAGTTATACTCACAAACTCGGCGCATTTTGCGCGCTGATATCGATGCACCTACTAACCGCCAAGATATGATCAGTGCCACACGTACCCAAGCCTTAGCGATGCTCGATAATGTCAACAATCAACACATGAATCGTGATGAAGTCTTGAGGCTATGGGATGATTTGGGTGATGAATATTTCTTGAGAGAAATTCCTGAAGACATCTTATGGCATACCGAGGCCATTTTGAACCATCCGCCGATTGGTCTTGCTTCTAATGCGGATAGCCCGCCATTGGTGGTACTGCGTGAGCATCGTGAGTTGGCCCTTGATGCGGTACAGGTCTTTGTTTATACCCAAGATCAGACGAACCTGTTTGCAGTCACCATGGCTGTATTCGATCAAATGAACTTGGATGTTTTAGACGCCCGTATCATTACTGCTACCCGCGATTTTGCTTTGGACTCCTATGTACTGCTCGATCCCAGTGGCACATTATTGGTCGATGAGGACAGTCAACAAGAGCTCAAACAGCGCTTAATCAATGCTTTTAAAGACCCGACATTACTGAAACTTACCAATAAGCGCATACCGCGTCAGCTTAGACATTTTGAAGTAACCACGGTGATTAATTTTGAGTTTAACGAGGCTTCTGATCAGCATATTATGAGCTTGGAAACCCTTGATCAGCCGGGACTATTGGCAAGAGTAGGACAGGTATTTTTGCAGGAGAAAATTGAGGTACATGCGGCGCGTATCACCACTTTGGGCGAACGTGCAGAAGATATGTTTTATATCAGCGATCAAAATGATGAACCGCTATCTGCTGCTAGACTTGAAGCGCTACGATCCGCTTTGATGGCAAGTCTCAGTATGCAAAGAGAGCAGCCTGCTGCTTACAGCAAATGTGATTGAACAAATGGGCTTACAAGATAAGTCTAAGATAAATACTCGGCGTGTATCATCCATTCATTGATGGCATGCTTTGTATTTTTTAACCCGTTAATATCAAAAGCACCTTTTATAAGGTGCTTTTATATATCATTTCGCTAGCGTGCTCATTGAGCTCATCATCCGCAAGATCTGGTGGCAGAATCTCTGCTTCAATCTGTTTTTGCGTCAGTATTAAGCGCCCAGCGTTGACCTCTTTTTGTAGCAAACAATGCAAACTTGCTAAATGAAAATCTCTGCCAAAACACTCATAGATTTGTCTTAGAGAAATAGGCGATTTGGCATGCACATCGGGATAAAGGCTGTCCTCTGCTAAGATAATCATCTCATTCAGTGCCTCTTCACGCATCAACTCATCTTTATCGATTTTACGTTGCAAGCTGTCTGCCATTCGACTTTTGGACGCGAGCATGGCCACAAAAATCACTGTCTGTAAGACAAATAAGGCAATATATTGCCATAAGGGTAGTAAAATACCGAGCTGATTGCTAAGCAACATCAGCACCATCGCAACGATCACGTAACTGACCAGTTGCCACAGTAACCACATCATCAAGCTGTTTTCACCGTACCAAAACATTTTTCGTTCTTT
Source organism: Psychrobacter sp. NC44 (assembly GCF_904846655.1). Classification (NCBI taxonomy): domain Bacteria; kingdom Pseudomonadati; phylum Pseudomonadota; class Gammaproteobacteria; order Moraxellales; family Moraxellaceae; genus Psychrobacter; species Psychrobacter sp. NC44. Next base: position 117,455 of record NZ_CAJHBN010000008.1, read on the forward strand.
ATGGCTAATTAATTGCTGGCGAGCTTGCCACCAGCTTTGCTCCCGCTGTTTTAATAGCTCGTAGAATTTGGCTCGCTGTTGCGCATCATCAAAATTTTCATCTTGAATGCCTGTCGCGTTAAGATCATTAGTTTTTGAGATACTAGGCATATCAAATTATCCTCACCATAATCTATCATTAGGGCTGACAGCAGTTTTTTGTATTGTTATAAGTTATCAATTGATAAGCTTTTTTTAGGATTTTTAAATCTGTGACGGCTTCATTAGTTATTATAATTTATGGTTAAATAGCTAAGCAGCTTGAGCATGAGAAGTAAAAGACAAAAAATAAGAGAAGTGCTACACTGCTTAAATGTAATTTTTCTTTATAACTTTATTATTAATTGTCTATTATAGTTACCCTACTTATGAATCACAACTTAACGTACCTGCATCCTTACCCTTTTGCAAAGATGGCAACATTGCTTGCTAACAGTGTGCCAGCCCATGACTACAGTGAAATCAAGCTCGGTATTGGTGAACCAAAACATGAGCCACCAGCGTTCGTGCTGGACGTACTACGTGAAAATTTGGACAAAATAAGTCGTTATCCAACGACTAATGGCATGTTTGAGCTGCGCCAAACCATCGCGCATTGGCTAGAAAAACGCTTCTTTTTGAACCATGTCGATGCCAATACGCAAGTATTGCCAGTAATGGGCACACGCGAGGCTATTTTTAGTCTGGTACAAGCAGTCGTTGATCATAAAGTAAGCGATACAGAGAGTAGTCCGCTGTCTGGCTCTGACCCGTTATCTGCCGTTTCTCCTACGACTGTTCCTACGACTGCTCCTACAATAGTCATGCCCAACCCTTTTTACCAAATATATGAGGGTGCAGCGATACTGGCGCAAGCCGAGCCTTATTTTGTGCCTTGCACACTGGACGATGACTTTAAAGGTAACTATCGCGCCGTACCAAAAGACGTTTGGGCGCGCACGCAGTTGCTGTTTGTTTGTAGTCCGAACAATCCGACGGGCTCAGTCATGACGATGGATGATTGGGAGTATCTCATTCGTCTGTCAGATCAGTACGATTTTATTATTGCCAGTGACGAGTGCTATAGCGAGCTGTATTTTGATACGGCACCGATTGGACTATTGCAAGCCTGCGCTGCCCTCGGTCGTCATGATTTCAAAAACTGTATTGTCTTTCACTCTTTATCTAAGCGTTCAAATCTGCCTGGTTTGCGCTCAGGGTTTGTGGCAGGTGATGCCAATATTTTACAAGCTTACCTGCAATATCGTACTTATCAAGGCTGTGCGATGCCGATACCACATCAGCTCGCCTCGATCGCTGCATGGCAAGATGAAAAGCATGTGGCACACAATCGCGCTCTGTATCAAGAAAAGTTTGCCTTGTGGATGTCTGAGCTTGGTGAACTACTAGAGTTACGAATGCCTGAGGCTGGATTTTACTTTTGGATAAAGGTCCCTGAGCCGTTCAATGGGGATGATGAGCGGTTTGTCAAAGCACTGTATGAGCAGGCCAATATTCACGCACTAGCAGGGCGCTATCTGTCACGTGATATTGATGGCAAAAACCCTGGGCAAGGCTATGTGCGCATTGCGCTTGTTGCGAGTGTTGATGAGAGCCGCGAAGCAATAAACCGTATTCGGAAATTACTAGGCGCATAAGCAGTCGCTTTATACGTAAAATTTTCAAAAAAACAGCAACCTCTAATAGCCACAATATTACTGTGGTTATTAGAGGTTTTTTGCTTTAATAATGCTATAGTAAAGTGTATTTTATCATCAATTATCTTTTACTCAATATGCCATCAAGGATGATGCCATGCCCCATCTTGATTTTACCCAGCCGCCCTTTGACGTATTGAGTCTGGCTGAACGCCAAAGCATCAGAAAAAACACTCAAATCCGCTACCTTGCCAAAAATGAGCATCTAACTGCCGAAGAGTTGCAATATCTGTATGTGGTCATTAAAGGGCAGATTGAGCAATTGCTTGATGGTGAGTTTGTTGCCTCTTACTTGGGTAGTAACCACTCCGACCATCTCAATAATAACGATTGGTTCGACAGCCGTCGTCTGCCTGAATCATTGACTGAAAATAGCCTTAATACTAAAGCGCTGCAGACCTATCAGTTTCGAGCCGCTGAGGATACCTTGTTGCTCCAAGTCGCTGGTAGCGCAGTCGATAAAATAAGCGCCCAAAATCATCTAGTGCGCCAAATGCTGTCAGACAAATTGCCCGAACGGCTAAAAGCATTACAGCAGCGCCGCAATACTAAACCCATAGTCTCTGCCAGCTACAATGACCAACAAGAAGTGCAGCAAATCATGTTGCAGCCCGTCATTGATGTCAATCTATTGCCAGTCCATATCGTCAACGCTAATAACAGCTTGTACGAAGCCGCGTCTATCATGACGAAAGCGGGGCTAAAACACGTACTGGTGCAACCCTTAGACCACCTAAAAAACGAGGGAGAGGTGCGATTTGGTACTGGTCATCTATTGGGCATTTTGACCGATACCGACATTTGCCGCGCCGTGAGTGACCAGCAAGATCCAGCCACTACCCCATGCCAGCGCTATGCTAATTTTAACCTGCGTACCATCAAAGCCAGTGATGAGATTGGCGATGCATTATTGACCATGACCCGCTATCGCATCCATCGGCTACCAGTGATTGATCAAAATGGGGATGTCGTCGGTATATTGGGACAAAGCGATATGCTTGCGCATATTGGTCATCATTCACAGCTCATTAGTATCCAAATCGAGCAGGCAAAAGACTTATCGAGCTTAGATACTGCCGTCGAGCTTATCGGTCGTTACATTCGCGCACAACATCAAAACGGTGTCAAAATCGGTAATATCAGCCGCATGGTACAGACCTTGAATGCACAGGTATTTACCAAGCTCTGGCAACTTATCGTGCCTGATGAGGTCATGACAAATACCTGCCTGATCGTGATGGGCTCCGAGGGGCGCGGTGAGCAAATCATGCGTACTGACCAAGACAATGCGCTCATCTTACGTGACGGCTATACTCACCCTGATCTGGCACAATTTGCGGATACTTTTAATCAGCATTTAGCAGACCTCGGTTATCCACTGTGCGATGGTAATATCATGATGACCAACCCTATGTGGCGACAGCCGCTAAAACAGTTTAATGCCCAGATTGGTTTATGGTTTAGAAATACGGATCCCATGCATGGTATTTACTTGTCCGCCATACTCGATGGCGAATATGTCTGCGGAGATGAGTCATTATTGACTCAGGTGCGTCAACATTTAAAGGTTGCCCACAGGCAGTCAGACCCTATGTTTGTACGCCAGTTCGCGCGCGCCGCGCTACAGTTCGGTGATGTCAATCAGTGGTGGCAAAAGTTCGTGCCTTTGCTCGGTGGTAAATCCGGGTCAGAAGACATTGATCTAAAGAAAGCCGGTATCTTTCCACTGGTTCATGGTATTCGTACCTTGGCATTAGAAAACGATATCTTAGAGCTGCCCAGTAGTAAAAATCGTCTTAAAGCTTTGGTACAAGCGCGCGCCTTGACCCAAGAGCGCGCAGATACTCTATTAGAGGCCTTGGAGTTTTTTATGGCACAGCGCCTATCCGTCGCCCTATCAACCGATGATAAACATGCACGGCAAGTCAACCCAATGACCTTGACCGCGCTTGAGCGCGACTTATTAAAAGAGTGTTTGGCCGTTGTTAAAAGCTTTAAAAACCAGCTACGTCAGCATTATCAACTAGAACTCGCATAAGTAAAACAATCGCATAAATGGATGAGCGACAACTATGAGTTGGCTAACACAGTTATCCTGCGCTTGGCAAAAAACGCAGCTACAGCGTCCAGAATTGGCATCGATGTTTACCAAGCCTTTGGCTAAGCAGTGGGTAGCGATTGACTGTGAAATGACGGGACTCAATCCAAAAAATCACCATTTACTGTCTGTCGCCGCGATTCATATCAATGACAATACAATCGACACTGGCAATGGCATGCATATCGTATGCAGACCACCTGTGATGCCAGACCGTGACACCATTGTGATTCACGGTCTACGTACTGCCGACGTTGAGCATGGTATGAGCTACGATGAGATGCTGGCGCTGTTGTTGCCATTTATAGGCAATCGCCCGATTGTGGGATTTTGTACGAGTTTAGACACAGCGTTTTTAAACCCTCTGGTCAAACGCTATATGGGCACAGCGCTGCCCAACGAAATCATAGATTTGCGCCATTTATATAGTCGGCGCAGGAGTGGTCAAACCCAAGGACTATCTAGCCAAGCGCAGCATCTGACCAATATTTTAGCGCATTATAATATACCCGAGCTAGGCGCCCATGATGCTTATAACGATGCGATCATGACTGCCATGGCATTTTTACATGTGCGCTAGCGTGCGTCCGTAGTTTGAACATTCAGATAAAAACAGGTTTTCAACCACGCCTACCATCTACGCGAAAACGGCAACTCATGTTACCATAGGCTGTTTTTGCTACCTGATGAAAGATGCTCATGCGACCCACCTCTAAACTCCGTCATTCCTCTGCTTTTACTGCCAAATTACTTCCTTTTTCTCGTTATCTGCGACTGTCGAAGCCGCCTGCTAAATACGTACCTATCATGGCGTTATTAGCAACGGCGACACTATTGCCCATCCATGCACAAGCAGCACTACCAAAAGCCATCGAAGCAGCATTATCACGAGCCGATTTAACAGAAGCTGATATTAGTATTATCGTCACACCAGTCGGTGATAAAAATGCCAGTCACCTGCCCGCTCCCATTCAGGTTATTGATAGCAGCAGCACGCACCGCTCACCTAAACCCGCTCTTCAGCCAAAACCGACTGCCAATATAAATGCTAATATAAAAAGTAACTCTCAAAAAACCACGCAAAATAATAATAACAAAGCCAGTAATAACCATGTGCGCCAACAGAGTACGCTGATTACTATTGAGCAGCGTACCATTGAAAAGCATGAGAAAAAACTGCATGCTTACACCGATGACCCTTACACTTATCAAAGCTTAGAAAGCATCCCGACGATATTGGGTGATAAGGCAAAAACAGCTGTCATTAGCAACAATGCTAATAACAATAAAACTGATGACATCAGTACTGATAACCCCTCCATAAAAATTTCATTTTCGCCGTTGCTGAACCATCAAGCCGATATCGCTCGCACGCCTGCCAGCACCATGAAACTCGTTCCCAGCTTTATTGCTTTAGACACCCTAGGCGCTGATTTTGTCTGGCATACCCGTGTCTATCATACAGGCCTTGTCATCGGCGACCGTCTGCATGGCGATTTGATTATCCAAGGCAGCGGCGATCCAAAAATGACCCACGAGCGTTTAAAACAGCTCCTTTATAAAGTACAGTCGTCCGGTATCCGTCATATCGACGGTGATATTATCATTGACAGTGGCGTCTTTAAAAATGTCAGTAAAGACCCTGCTGCCTTTGATAACTCGCCACTGCGTCCTTATAACGCCAGTCCCGATGGTTTTTTGGTGAATTTTAGTACCATCGGTATCAAAAGCTATCCGTTAAACAATGTCCAAGCAAATCTGACTTATACACCAAAATTAGCAAATTATGATTTGCCCAGCATCATAAATACACGTTCGGCGGCCTGTGGGCAAGCGCGTTATAGTCTCGCACCTGAGTGGCAAGCAAAACAATTGGTGTTAAATACTCATTTGCCAAACAGCTGCCAAGAGCATGCTTTTTATGTGGCTTATCCTGATGCCAAAGATTTTGCCGCACGCGTTATTGCCGCAAAATGGCAAGAGCTAGGCAATACGCTGAGTGGTAGTGTCATCACTCAAGAAGCACCTTACACTACAACGAAAAGCACCAAATTAACGCATGGTCTGACAGCACTTCCTATATCACCGTTGCCTATTGTCAGCTACCCATCGTTGAATTTGACGCAGCAGATTTACGATATCAATCACTTTTCAAACAATGTGATGACTGAGCAAGTGGCGTTATCGATTGGTGTTTATGACAAAGTTGATAATAAAACACTCGATAAAGCTATTAATCATTCACATAGCTTGTATCAATTTGGCAAGCCGACTGCGACGAGCTATCCTGTCGCATTACAGACTATTAATCAATGGTGGCAGACCAATCTAAGCACACCGCCGCCCTATTTGACCAATGGTTCAGGACTCTGCCGCGACTGCACCATAACAGCCGCCAACCTAAGCGAGCTATTAACTTATGCTTATAGCCATCCAAGTTTTGACGCTTACGTCAACTCGTTAGGTATCGCTGGCGTCAGTGGCACCATTACCGCTCATAGTGAACGCCTACCAGAATCAGCAGCCATTGGTCGGGCGTGGATAAAAACAGGTACCTTAAACAACGTCACCTCGATGGCAGGCTATGTCAAAGGATTGTCAGGACAGGATTATGTCGTGGTTGGACTCATCAATAGTGAGCAAGCACATAACGCTTATACAGCCAGACCCGTGCTAGATGCGATGCTTGATTGGACGGCGCAGCATTAAGTGTTTTTCACATCCTATTTTTCACCTTTATAAAGGTTCACTTATGTCACGCAAGACAACCAATCTCAATAAATCCAAGACTCATTCAGGTGGCGAGCCGCTGCCGAAAAATCATGAGTCAGCACAGCCTAGATTGGCACAATATATAGGATATTTCGCGATAGGCTATACGCTTGCCAGCGCAATATTTATGATGATTCAAACCAAGCTTGCGTTGAATTCGCAACTGGTAACGGTATTGTCTATCATTATCGGGGCTTATATCGCGGTTCGTAAATTTGTCAAACATCAGCAGCACGCATTGAATAGCGGTGAAATCAATCGCTTAATGTTTGGCGGCGTCGCGGTGGTCTGGCTACTGACTGTCATTTACTTCTTAGCCATATGGTTTTGGTTGTTTGATACGGTAAATCGCGAAGTCCTACTGGAGATGGCCGTCCAGCAACCATTGCCATTGGTCTCATCGCTGGTGATGATATTGGTGCTGACACTGGTCAGTGCTCGCATCAGTCTTTGGGCGATCAATCGCCTGCTTGACCCTAAACGCAAAACGATGTGAGCGAGAAGACCTCAGCCGAACCTCTACAAGGTGCTACAAATTTTTCTCCCTATTAATACATAAAATCCGTTAGGCTAACTTTAATGAGTAACCTTTTGAATGATTGTGGGTGATTAACGGTTTTATATTTTAATAGGAGCATTTATCATGGACATGGTTTTTTTTGACAATATAGACAAGCTCGGACGCATCGTTTTGACGACTGTCATGGTTTATGTGTTGATCGTACTGGTGACCAAAGTCTCAGGTAAACGCTCCACCTCGCAGCTCAATAATTTTGATTGGATCGTCACCGTGATGATCGGTTCACTTGGTGCCAGTACTATTTTGCTCAAAGACATTCCTTTTGTCGAAGGAGTTTCATCGATTTTAGTACTTTATTTATTGCAGTTTTTAGTTACGAAATACGCCTCTATCTCACCGCAATTTAGCAGTTTTATTTTGTCAGAGCCGCGTATTGTTTTTTATCAGGGGCAGTTTTTGCCAGATGCCATGCGCGCTGAGCGGCTGACTCGTCAAGAGATTGAATGTGCGATGCGCTCCGAAGGCATGAATAGCTTTGATGATATTGAAGCCATCGTTTTTGAATCGGATGCCAAGCTTACTATTATTCCAAAACCTAGCCCAACTGATGCTAGCAATAATGACCAAAATACAGAAGATACTGCCTCACAAACCATACAGCCTTTGATGTAAGACCTATTGTTTATCCAAGATTAGTAAAGCATAAAAAAAGCTTCGTAGAATCTTGTTTGTTACGTTCACTTAAGCGTAAAATTTTTTTGTTACATTTTACTAATGACTAAAATTAAAGTGGTACTGGCTATGAAAGTAAGGATTTTAACCGTCGGTAATAAAATGCCTAAATGGGTACAGACGGGGTTCGATGAGTATTTTAAGCGTATCCAGCCTATGCTCAGCACAGAAATCGTGGAAATTGCTGCCGCAAAGCGTGCAAAAAACCCGTCTGATGCCAATTTGGCACAATACCGTGAGCAAGAAGGACAGGCAATATTAGCCGCTCACAATGCCTCAGGGCGTGAGCAACTATGGGTATTGGATGTCAAAGGTAAAATGATTTCCACAGAAGGACTGGCTGATAAATTAGCTGATGGCATGCAGCAAGGCGATGATATTGCACTGGTGATCGGCGGTGCAGACGGCGTATCGCCAGAAGTATTAGCCAAAGCCGATGTAAAATTGTCACTATCAGCGCTGACATTACCGCATCCGTTGGTACGTGTTGTGCTAATGGAACAATTGTATCGCGCGATGAGTATCAACAACAATCATCCTTATCATCGTGGTAATTAAGCAGTCATTAAACACTGCTATACTCTGTGCTAATATTTTTTGCCGATATTCTGTGCTGATAGTTTATGGGCAACAATATCAATGATAGAAGCGATTGAAAAATCGCGGCGCGCCCTAATAAACGCTACATGAAATATCCAAAACATGCGACACCTAACGCCCCTCATGCAATTCATCAGCCTGATGACTCGTACTCTCATTCGCCAACGCCTATTACGGCAACTGGCGTTTGGACAGATGCACCTGCTTTAGGGTCAAATGTGGCTAAGCTACCAGCGTTGTTTATCTCGCATGGCGCACCCACGCTTGCCATTGAGCAATCTGCCACGACCAGTGCACTGGCACGTATTGGGCAAAACTTACCAAAGCCACGTGCCATCCTAATTATGTCAGCGCATTGGCAATCCGCCAAACTCGAAATGAGCAGTAATCCGCAACCTAAGACTTGGCACGATTTTTCAGGTTTTCCACCTGAGCTATATGAGCTTCAATACCCTGCATCTGGTCAGCCAGCACTTGCTGAATCCCTTGCCCAGCAGCTCACTGCACGCGGTATTACTTGTAGTGTTAATCCGGTGCGGGCTTGCGATCATGGGGTGTGGGCACCGCTCAGGCACTTATATCCAGAGGCTGAGATACCTATCGTACAGGTTTCTCTACCGCAGCATTATGACAGTATCGCCTGTTATCAATTGGGTGCGCAGCTAGCGCGCCTACGTGAAGAGCAAATACTGATCATTGGTTCAGGTAACATTACCCATAATCTGCAAGCATTACGCTGGCAAGCAGATAGTGTTGACCAAACGGCTAAAGCATTTAAGCAATGGCTGCTACAACAGCTCAAAACAGACATTCCTAGTGCTTTAGATTGGCAGCAATATCCTGACTATAAAGATATTCATCCGAGTGACGAGCATCTGTTGCCATTGTTTTTTGCCCTGGGTACAGGTCAGCGTGTCTCAGTTGTCCATCAAAGCATGGCGCATCATAGCTTGGGCATGGATATCTATCGCTTTGATTAAATAGTACTTATCTAATCAAAGCGTTCAAATCTACTTCTCAAAGGCTGCCTTGGTAAACAACCCTGCTCGTTCCATCTCCCCTGCCACACTGAATAATGTCGCTTCATCATTCATACGCCCAATCAGCTGCATCCCAATTGGCAAACCTTTTTTACTCATTCCTACCGGTAATGACATCGCTGGCAATCCCGTGATATTACCCAGTAGTGTAAAGGCCATTTTGCCCAGTACAGGCTGACTAAGCTTTTCGATCATACCTGAGCTAAAGGCATACTTACCCATATCGATGCCCTTATTGAGCAATCCTGCGCTACGCATGAGCATTTCATCCATAACACTTGGTGGCAATACACCATGCTTAACTGAAGGTGTCGGCACGGTCGGACATAAAATCATATCATAGGTTTCAAGTAGCAAGCCAGTTTGATACTGACTGTGATGCCAACCATGCTTAGCATGCGCCAAATCAACGGCTGATAATGAGCGACCCAGCAATGCCATATTGTAGGTTTGTGGCTCTAGGTTTTTGATATGTTCTGCCCCAAAGTCACGCTCAATATTATCAATGGTAAAAGCGGTATGGGTGCAGACCACCACCATAAAGTCATGCCAAAACTGCTCGATATTGATATTCGGCTCAGCGGGTATGACGCGATGACCCATGGCTTCTAGCTGCTTAGCCGTTTGCTCTAATACGGCTAACACTTCTTTATCCACCACAGTATTGGCAATCAATGGCTGTTGATGCAAGGCAATGGTTAATTGCCTTGGTGCGCGCATCGCAGCTTGCAAAAATGTGCCATCAGGTGGCGCGATGACATAAGGCGCACCAATCTCTGCGCCATTTGTAGCGTCGAGCATCGCGGCACTGTCACGTACGCTGCGGGTAATCACGTGATCTGCGACTGCACCTTCCCAGCCTTCCCCGAATTTAGGGCCTATCGGGTTACGACCACGGCTGGGTTTGAGTCCAAACGCGCCGCACCAAGCAGCAGGGAAGCGTATCGAGCCACCACCATCACCCGCGCCCGCCATCGGTACGATACCGCTCGCTACTGATGCTGCACTACCGCCCGATGAACCGCCAGAGCTGTAACCTTTTTTGAAAGGGTTATGAGTCGCACCATGGGCTTTTGGTTCAGTGGTAATGATTAAACCAAATTCTGGCGTATTGGTCTTGCCAAAGGTATTCACACCTGTGGCTTTCATTCGCTTGACGATTTCACTGTCGCTCTCAGAGATGATATTAACACTACGACTGCCCATCGTGATTGGCTCATCGGCAAAGCTAAATGACAAATCTTTGAGCAGATAAGGCACACTATTGAATATACCTGAGGGTAATCCCGCCTGTGCAGCATGATAAGCACGGTCATCAAAACGATGGATGATGGCGTTTAATTTGGGATTGAGTGTATTGGCTTGATAGACGGCAGCATCTAACAACTCTTTAGCGCTGACTTCACCTGCATTGACCAATGCCGCCAATGCTATGGCATCATATTGGGTATATTCTTTAAACATAGTAGCGTCCTTGCTGAGTAATAAACCTAAAATTTCTGAAAATTGAGTGATATTTATGCTATCAACAAAGGTCAGTTTAGTATAAAAAACGAGTGCTGATAATTGATAAAAAAACTGATTGGTCATTCAGACATGAGCGTTATCATATTTTTCCGATAAAAAAGACGAACCACTTCTGTGACTCGTCTTTTTTATTGTCTAATAAAGTCTAAACGCTACATTAATAGCTCACGCTTACCGCTTTTGCCCATTGAGCTGACCAACCCCGCGTCCTCCATGGAATCTACGATACGTGCGGCACGGTTATAGCCGATGCTAAATTTACGCTGGATACTAGAAGCAGAAACTTTTCGCGTCTCCATAATAAAGGCCACAGCATCGTTATAAAGATCGTCATCCTCACCAGATGCATTCGCCGTACTACCACCGCCACTAGGACTAGACAGTTCAAAGTTGCCTGCCATATTATCAATATAATCAGGCGCACCGCGTTCGCGCCACGCGTCACAAACACGGTTGACCTCTTCATCGCTGACATAGGCACCATGCACACGATCTGGCTCAATTTGCCCAGGTCCTAGAAAGAGCATATCACCATTACCCAGCATGTCTTCGGCACCGCCACTGTCCAGAATCGTCCGCGAATCTACTTTTGAGTTCACTCGTAGTGCCGCCCGCACAGGAATATTGGCTTTAATCAAGCCAGTAATTACATCGACCGATGGACGCTGGGTAGCCAGCATTAAATGAATCCCTGCTGCGCGTGATTTTTGTGCAAGACGGGTGATAAGCTCTTCGGCTTGTTTACCAACCTGCATAATCATATCGGCAAACTCATCCGCGACAATGACAATCATCGGCAAGGTTTTTAGCTTCGGTGCTTGGCTGATACTCATGCTGTCATTAGGTCGCCACAAAGGATCAAGCATCGGATTGCCCGATTTTTCAGCAGCAATGACTTTTTTATTAAACTCATTAAGCTTACGCACTTTGAGCAAACTCATCAGTTGATAGCGACGTTCCATCTCTGCCACGCACCATGACAAAGCACTGGCCGCTTCAGTCATATCGGTGACGACTGGTGTTAATAGATGCGGGATATCATTATAGTTGGCAAGCTCAAGCTGCTTTGGATCAATCAAAATGAGACGCAGCTCATTTGGCGTATATTTGAGTAGCATCGATAATAGCATCGAGTTGACCAATACCGATTTACCCGAACCTGTAGTACCAGCAACCAACATATGCGGCGCGCGTGCAAGGTCAGTAATGATGGCATTACCACCGATATCCTTACCCATCGCCATGCTGATTTGAGCTTTGGGATCTTGGAATTTTTCGGTATTCAGTAGCTCAATCAAACGTACCATTTCGCGCTGCTTATTGGGTACTTCGATACCGATATACGGCTTACCCGGAATCACTTCAACCACACGCAAAGACGCCATCGATAACGAGCGCGCCAAATCACGTGAAATACCGGTAACCTTACTGGCTTTTACACCAGCAGCAAGCTCGACTTCAAAGCGGGTGACAACAGGACCCGGAATGGCGTTGACCACATTCGCCTTTACATTAAATTCTTGTAACTTAATCTCTAGTAACTCTGATAATTGCTCAAGCTCGGCGACGGTATAACTGGGCTTACGATCAGGGTCTGGCTTATCCAAAATAGAAATCTCTGGAATAGGCGTTAGGCTACTACGATAGGCAGCCGTTTGCATCGAACGTGATTTTTGACTGAAGGCGGCATCATCACTAATATCTGGCATAACGGGCGCATTGACATCCTCAGCGCTATCATCCTCTGGCATCATGTCAGTGATATGATTGCTACTATCGCCCTCAGGTACCGCAAAACTTACCGTTGGTTTAGGCGCAACCATTGGTTCAATAGCTGATGCTGTGACGCGGGTTTCTACTACCGTAGGCGGCAGTTTAGGATTAGACGGTGGCGTATTGGTCGGCGTCATATCAGCAACTGGTTCAACCACGTCTACTGCTTTGGCGATACTCGCTTCATTAGGTACAGAAGAAGGCTCGAAATCGTCTGACAGTTCAGGCTCTTCATCAACCCATCTATCAGTAAAGTCGTTCATTTCGCTATTAGATGAGTCTGTCTCAGGCGCTGTGACTACTGCTTTGGGCAGCTCGCCCATATCGTCTACTTGTACTGTTCCTGCAGGTTGCCCTATTTCTGTAGGCTGCATGACTGTAGATGTTGAGACATCAGCATGCTCTGCCAACCATGCATCGGCCAGTATATCAACGGCCTCCACGTTATCCTCTAACTCGAACGATTTAGGCTCATTATCCGTTTCGTCAGCCGTCTCACCGTATACCAGCTCATTTATTGATGGCTGAGCTGTTGACGGCAAGTTCTCTGTTGATTGAGCTTCGGACATCTCTACGGCTGATATCGCTGTAGAGTCTGGTACCACAGTCTCTAACGACTCAGTATTGCTATCAGCAGATACAAAAGTAGTAGTAGCTGAATCAGAAGTGTTCATATTATTAGCGTGATAAGCCATTTGCTCGCTAGCTAACAAGTCATCGACAGTATTGGCGTCATTCCAAGCAAAGCTTGGCTCGACTTTACGGATAGTAGTCATGGCAGGACTTGACGGCGTCGATGTATTCGTATGACTTGCTAGATTTTGAACAGTATTGCTAGGTGTCTCTACTGAGACAGGAACAGGTTCACTATTCTCACGACTAGATTTAGCAGCTGAATTAGGCATCGCCGCTTGTGTTGCGGCAACTACAGAAGCTTTAACGCTCTCAGCCAACCCTGACGTTGCCAAAAACTCTGACAACACATTGCTGAACCGACCACTGTTGTCTACGGCTTGAGCATTGCCAGCAACTTGTAACTCAAATGGCAGCTGCTCGTGATCGGCTGCGTCTTTTTTCGCGTTACTGTTGGCTATGTTTTCATCATTTTGCTTGGCATTGATATTTTCTGGCGTGGTTGACACGCTATCGTGCATCCTACCCTGATGCTTCACCCCTGAGCCCAGCCACGATAGCGCCTTAACCTTCTCATAAATCGCTAGCCAATGAATATTAAAAGCAAAAGTCGCGGTAATAATGACGAATGCCGTCAAGAAAATCACACTCCCCCACTGCGATAAAAGCTGTGCCAAACGCGCCTGTAATTCAAACCCAATAATGCCACCAGCCACGCTTTCCAGCCCTAGCGTTCCTGGATTGGTCAATTGCTGTACTAACGCCACCAATTGTGCAAACAACGCACTGGCACTTAATAATAAAAACACATAAGCAACCACTCGCATCAGCCAAAACGTTGGCTTGTTGTCCCACCAAATAAGGATAGACTCATAAACCACAAACGCCAGCAGCCACCATGCACCAAAACCAAAGAAGCTATAAAGCAAGTCAGATAACCAAGCACCCGATTCGCCGCCTACATTATTAATCGTGGTCATATCGCTACTGATATGCGACCAACTGGGATCGTTACTGGTATATGTCATCAAAATGACAAATAGATAGACGGCCAGTATTAACCCAAGGAGGGTAAATATTCCCTTTTTTAAATACTCAATAAGCGGTGCTGATATCACGTAAGATCTGCCTTGTTATTAATACTAAATGGTTGCCAATACATGACTAAGCCTAATCATGCTGACATAAAGCGCTGATAAAGGGTTGGATATAAAGTGCTGATACAGACGCACTTAGCGAAGTGTACAGAAAACATTGTCTATTATAAAAGCGATATACAACAGCCTTCTTTTTGCCTTTGGTACACTTGGCATAACTTCTTATAATAACAAATACATAGGGATAGTGGCGACCGTCTTACAAAGAAAGCGTGCAATAAAATCAGTCTGTATACGGTTTAGATAAAAATCATACGGTTTAAACAAAAACTTATGTCACTCGCAAAATATAACGAACAGAACAAGGACAGTCATATTAGGTAAGCCCTATAAAATACCAGCGGTTTCTAACCATAGTATTTCAAGAAAAATATACTTTGATTGTAATCATACCTGTGTTTGTTTTAGCAAACTTGTACTTTTCGTCCAATGCCCTTATGTTATTATCACGCAGCGATTAGAAAATCCCATTAGCATCAATTTTGAAGACTGTTTTTTATTATATTGCTCACTCGTATCTTTAACATCTATATTTAGCAAGGAATAACTCATGGCAACTGACAATACTGCTCCACGTCACGAAAAACTCATTATCCTAGGCTCAGGCCCTGCTGGTTATGCAGCGGCTGTGTATGCAGCACGTGCCAACCTCAAACCTGTCATGGTCACGGGCATGGAAGTAGGTGGACAGTTAACCACCACCACTGAAGTCGATAACTGGCCGGGCGATGCGCATGACTTAACAGGTCCTGCATTGATGGATCGCATGAAAGCCCATGCCGAGCGCTTTGGTACTGAATTGGTTTATGACCATATCAATGAAGTCAATTTAAACGTGCGACCTTTTGAGCTGACGGGTAATAATGGTAGCTACACTTGTGATGCGCTTATTATCTCGACTGGTGCATCAGCACAATATTTAGGACTGGAATCAGAAACCAAATTCCGTGGCCTAGGCGTATCAGCGTGTGCAACTTGTGATGGTTTCTTTTATAAAGACCAAAAAGTTGCCGTCATCGGTGGTGGTAATACTGCTGTTGAAGAAGCCCTATATTTATCAAATATCGCTGCTGAAGTGACCTTGGTGCATCGCCGTGATAGCTTACGCTCTGAAAAAATCCTCCAAGATAAACTGTTTGAAAAAGTCAAAAACGGTAATATTAAAATCGAGTGGAATCATAAAGTCAAAGAAGTCGTCGGCGATGACATGGGCGTCAATGGCGTAATCATCGAATCTATGATTGATGGCAGCACCAAACAGTTAGACGTGTTTGGCATGTTTGTCGCGATTGGTCATAAGCCGAATACAGACTTATTTAAAGGTCAGCTGGATATGAAAGACGGCTATCTTATTGTCAAAAGCGGCTTAGACGGCAATGCCACACAAACCAGCATCGAAGGTGTATTTGCCGCAGGTGATGTCGCAGACCATGTCTATCGTCAAGCAATTACTTCTGCTGGTACGGGTTGTATGGCCGCGCTAGATGCTGAAAAATACTTGGATGCGATTGGCGAAGCCACAGCCGCTGACCATACTTATGCGTCAACATTGACTGCTGATAAAGAAGCCTAAATGGGTAATTTCTCTCAATACAACAATGAGCACATCACGCCTGAGACCTTAAAAAGTCTTGGGCGTTATGACTTTCCTGACCCTTTAACGGTTGATCCTGACGGCATTGGCATCGTCGCTGTCGGAGGAGATTTGGCAGCCGAAACATTGATTTCTGCTTACGCGCAGGGTCTGTTTCCTTGGTTTAATGAAGATGAGCCAATTGCATGGTGGTGCCCTGAACCGCGCTGCGTGATGGTGCCAACCAATTATAAGCCAAGCAAGTCTCTGCGTAAGCAAGCCATCCGCGAGCGTTGGCAATTAACCCTGAATCAAGCTTTTGATGGCGTTATTCATGCCTGTAGTTTACCGCGCAGTGATCGCCTCAATAATGAACAGCCCGAGGGCGAACATACTTGGATTCATGATGAAATGATTGAGGCTTATACCGAACTGCATGCACAAGGCTTTGCACATAGCATTGAAGTTTGGAATGATAAAGGGCAACTCATTGGCGGGCTTTATGGTCTAAAAATAGGTAGCATTTACTTTGGCGAATCGATGTTTCATATCGCCTCTAACGCCTCAAAGTTCGCATTTTGGGGTTTAATGTGCTTATGTGAACAAAGCCATGTGGCGTTGGTCGACTGTCAGCTACCAAATGAGCATTTGATGAGCTTGGGTGCAACCACGCTACCACGTGCTGACTTTTTGACTCAATTAGATCTCTTAACGGCTAATAGCACTGTCAAATGGCAAAATAACTCTCACAAACCACTCGCCGTATCGTTACTTGATACCATAGAACCTTGGCAGCTTAGATTAAAATAAATACGATGGCGAAGTGATTGATGGCTTATGCCTGTTTGTTAATCGCTACTTTATTAACTCGTACCTTATCAACTGCTACCTACCGACGAGGTTATCATGGCACCCGACACATCGTTCTTACTGATTGGAACACTGGCAACAAAAGCTCAAACAACCAAAGATACCGTTCGTCATTATGACCAACTGGGCTTGCTAAAATCTCGTAAGCGTCAGGCAGGCTCCCGTTTATATACCGAGTTTCATCCAGAATGTATCGAACGTATTGAGCTAATCAAAAGTGCGCAAGCGATTGGCTTTACACTCACTGAAATCAGAGACAGCTTGAATGATTATTACGATGGTCAATTGGATGTTGATTTACAACTGGTGCTTACTCAGCAAAAATTGGCGCAAATACAAAAACAGCAAGCCAATATCAGCCTCATGGTAGAGCTATTAAGCGAACGTATCGATGTTCTTGAGCGTATGAAAGTAGATAATGACTATAAACTCAATATTGAAATCTGCAAAAAGAAAATACCCACTCAATAATAATAAAAGTGCCGACCCATCTACTATTTTATGGGCTTATATGGTTCTATTCGATGCCATTCATTATTCTCGGACGTACAGGCGCTGCATAATCAGGGCATCAATAGCTGGTTGATGTGGAGTTTGGTAATACCCTTTACGCTTATGAATTAGAGCAAGTTCTTGCTGCTCATATAAGGCTATCGCAGGCGTATTATCTGCGCGCACCTCTAATAAAAGGCTCTCCACCTGATGCTTTCTCAATTCTGTATTCAATCTGGCAAAAATTTGTGAGGCAATACCTTGACGTTGATAATCAGGATGAGTGCCAATACGTAAAATCTCCGCTTGTTCAAAAATCACTTGATATAAACAATAGCCTGTCACAGTATTATTAATAATAATATTGTCTTTTTGCTCATAAACGATCAGCAGATGCATGCTATCTTGTTTGAGTGATTCCACCAATGTCTGATAGCCCCAAGCATCTTGCGGTTGAACGATGGCTTCAATATCCGCTACTGCTTGCAGCACTTGCTCAAAATCTGCACTATGGGTTGATAAAACCTTTATCATCAACATTATGTATCCTTTTACTATTATTTATACAAACCCAAATACAATAGCACTTACTGTATTTCAAATATTTGTCATTATAATATTGATTATGCCGTTATCTGTTTTGTAGCCAAAAAAAAGCCACCCTTAAACAAGGATGGCTTTTTATGACTAACTTACAAGCTCATTACTGAGACTGATAGATTAGTTTAGTACGTTAGCAACAACACCAGCGCCTACCGTACGGCCGCCTTCACGAATAGCGAAGCGAAGACCTTTGTCCATAGCGATTGGGTGGATAAGCTCTACGCCCATCTCAACGTTATCACCAGGCATAACCATTTCAGTACCGTCTTGTAATTGGATTGCACCAGTTACGTCAGTAGTACGGAAGTAGAACTGTGGGCGATAGCCGTTTAGGAATGGTGTATGACGACCACCCTCTTCTTTTGACAGTACATATACTTCAGCGTCAAACTTGGTGTGAGGAGTGATTGAACCTGGCTTAGCTAGTACTTGGCCACGTTGTACGTCTTCACGCTTAGTACCACGTAGTAGTACGCCACAGTTTTCGCCTGCACGACCTTCGTCAAGCAGTTTACGGAACATCTCTACACCAGTACAGGTGGTTTTTTGAGTGTCACGGATACCGACGATTTCGATTTCGTCGCCTACGCGTACGATACCAGATTCAACACGACCTGTTACTACAGTACCACGGCCTGAGATTGAGAATACGTCTTCGATTGGCATTAGGAATGCTTTGTCAACGTCACGCTCTGGCTCTGGGATGTAGGTGTCAAGAACGTTAAGAAGTTCTACAACCGCTGGTTGGCCGTATTTTTCTTGTGAGCCTTTTAGGGCTTCAGTGGCTGAACCATGGATGATTGGGGTATCATCACCTGGGAAGTCGTAGTCATTAAGAAGTTCACGAACTTCCATTTCTACGAGTTCTAGCAGTTCTTCGTCATCAACAACATCACATTTGTTCATGAATACGATGATGTACGGTACGCCAACCTGACGTGAAAGCAGGATGTGCTCACGGGTTTGTGGCATTGGGCCGTCAGTTGCTGATACGACTAGGATTGCGCCGTCCATTTGAGCGGCACCGGTGATCATGTTTTTAACATAATCGGCGTGACCTGGGCAATCGACGTGAGCGTAGTGACGTGCTGGGGTGTCATATTC
>NZ_CAJHBN010000009.1:0-119660 GCF_904846655.1 Psychrobacter sp. NC44
TTTGTTTGTACCAACTTAATCTGCTCTTTCTCATATGACTATCCTAGATTATTTTACTTATCTAGGACAGCCCCTAATTATTTATACATTAGAGTTATAAACTTTACCTGCATGAAAGTCTGCTTGATGCTCATAATTGCAAAAAAACAATGCTTGGTTTTCGCCAATAGCACTCTCACTATTTGCAGCCAAGTTGGGCTTGGTTTCAAGGACGCCGCGGTATTCAGCTAAGCTGTTGCCACAAAAATTGCACTGACGCGGTGTGATCACATCCCCTTTTTTTGGCATCATGCTTTTGGGCGCACGCGGGTACATAAATTTATAAAACCCCCACATTACTATCCAAATAACGATGATGATAATGATAACAGCAAACACGGCAGTGCTCCTTTAAATATGAGTAAGCGCTATGAATGATAAAAGCCGTTTGGCGGATTATTCAATACGTCTGAACAGTATAACTTAACCATCAATACTGACGATAGTGCTATGCTTTAGCGAGTTAATTGTCCATCCATTTATCATGGTAATTTATCAATAAATGCCATGATACGTTGTAAAAAACTGGCCATAGCGGACCAGTTTTTGTATTAAACAGAAAATAAAGTGAGCGATCTATATTAGTGAAACTATAGCTGCAACTCACTGATATCAGCGACGGTTAAAAACAATGCACGTACTTGCTTAAGCAGCGCTAAGCGGTTGTTTTTAAGGGCGGCGTCTTCACTGTTGACCATCACATTATCAAAGAATTGCGTCAACGGCTCATCTAAGCTGGCAAGCGTTTGCAACACTTGTGTGTAATCCGCTTGTTCTAGCATCGGTTTAACCGCCGTCTGCGCTTGCAGCACACTTGCGTATAAACCTTGCTCGGCAGGCTCAGACAATAGCGCTTCATCGACAGTATCAGCGACACTCACTTCTGATTTGGCCAATATATTGGCGACACGCTTGTTTGAATCAGCAAGCATTGAAGCTTGTGACAATTCGCTAAAGGCTTGTACCGCGCGAATACGCTGATCAAAATCGAGCGGCATATGCGGGTTAATCGCTTGCACTGCCTGAATGGTATCGACGCTCACTCCCTGCTCGGTATACATCGCCCGATAGCGCGAGTTTAAGAATGCCATGACCTGAGTAAACGTATCGCCCATTTTTTCAATCTTGCTGCCTTCAGCGTCACTATAGCCTTTGACCGCTTGTTCAACGAGCGCTACCAAATTAATTGGCAATTGCTTTTCGATCAAAATACGCAAGATACCGATGGCTGAACGACGTAGACTGAACGGATCTTTTGAACCCGTCGGTGCTTGGTCAATGGCAAAAATACCAACAAGCGTATCTAAACGGTCGGCTAATGCTAAGCAAATGCCAATTGGCGTCTGTGGTAATACGTCGCCACTGAACTTGGGCAAATATTGCTCTTCTAAACTTGCCGCGACTGCTTCAGGCTCATTATTCAAACGCGCATAGTAAGTGCCTGCAATACCTTGTAATTCAGGATATTCACCTACGAGCGAGCTTGCCAAATCGGCTTTGGACAAAATACCCGCACGCACCGTTTCATCTATATCAATCTGCTGACCTTGCTGTTGCATCAAGGCGGCAATAAAGGCGGCAAGCTTGGCAATACGCTCAGATTTTTCCCAAATCGTACCCAGCTTGTCTTGGAAGACACGAGTTTTGAGGCTTTCTGTCAACGCAAATAATGGCTGCTTCTGGTCTTGTAAGAAGAAAAACTCGGCATCAGCCAAACGTGGACGCACGACTTTCTCATTACCTTCGATAATTTGATTGGGATCTTTTGACTCAATGTTGGTGATGAAAATAAAGTACGGCTGTAATTTGCCCGCTTTATCGGTTAAGCAAAAATACTTCTGATCGGCTTGCATGGTAGAGATAAGCGCTTCTTGTGGCACTTGTAAAAAGCGCGGTTCAAAACTTGCACGTAAAGCAATAGGGAAATCAACCAATGCGGTTACTTCATCCAACAAATCTTGCGGCACGATAGCATCTGAATTAACTTCATCAGCCAAGGCTTTGACTTGGTTTTTAATCAGCATTTGACGCTTATCAAAATCAGCAACCACTTTTAAACCACCTAGTAACTCTTCGTAGTCATTGGCATGCGCAATCTCATGATAATTAGGACTATGGAAGCGATGACCACGAGTTTGCGTGCCTGTCTGATGCCCCTGAATGATCGCATCAATGACGGTGCTATCTTGCATCAATACCGCCCACTGTACTGGACGCACAAATTCATTGCGGCTGGCACCTGAACGCATACGCTTAGCAATCGGTAGATTGTCTAGTGCAGTCTGGAAAATGGCAGCTAACAGTTCAGTAGTTGCTTGACCATGAATGACTTGCTCATAACCGACATAATCACCTTTGTCGGTGTTAATCGTTATCAACTCGCTGGCTTCAATACCTAAACCCTTGGCAAAACCCATCGCTGCACGTGTTGGATTACCTTCCGCATCAAAGGCAGCTTTAATCGCAGGGCCGCGTTTTTGCTCGCTACGATCCGGCTGCTTATCGCTAATGCCCTGAATTTGAAGTGCCAAACGACGCGGCGCAGCAAAAGCTTTAATGCTATCAAAGGTAATATCAGCTTCAGTTAACTGCGCTATCACACTTGCTTGTAGCGCATCACGTAGTGGCTTTAGGCTTTTTGGAGGTAGCTCTTCACACCCCAGTTCAAATAGAATGGTACTCATGGGATGCTCCTATTTATTGTTATTAGTAGATTGATTGTTATCAATAGCTTGATTGATTTCTGTATTCTCAGCGGCTTCTTCTTTTGGCAAATACTTATCGAGCGCCGCTTGACGATGTACCTCATCTGCCAATGGAAAGCCTAACTTAGCGCGTGCTTCGACGTAACCAATGGCAACCTTACGGGCAAGCGTACGCACACGTAGGATAAAACGCTGACGTTCGGTCACTGAAATCGCACCACGAGCATCGAGTAAATTAAAAGCATGTGAGGCTTTTAGTACCATCTCATAGGCAGGTAATGGCAAACCTTCGGCAACCAACTTATCTGCTTGCTGCTCATAAAAGTCAAACATCTGACCCATCATCGGCACATCTGCGTGCTCAAAGTTATAGGTCGATTGCTCAACTTCGTTTTGATGGAAAACATCGCCATAAGTGACGCGACCAAACTCACCATCTGCCCAGACCAAATCATAAACGCTATCGACGCCTTGTACATACATCGCCAAGCGCTCAAGACCGTAGGTAATCTCGCCGGTCACTGGGAAGCACTCAAGACCGCCTACTTGCTGGAAGTACGTAAATTGCGTCACTTCCATACCGTTGAGCCAAATCTCCCAGCCTAGTCCCCACGCACCCAGCGTTGGCGACTCCCAGTTATCTTCAACAAAACGCACATCGTGCACCAATGGATCAATACCAATGGCTCTTAGCGAGTCCAAATACAGCTCTTGGATATTGGGTGGATTTGGCTTTAGCACCACTTGAAACTGATAGTAATGCTGCAAGCGGTTGGGGTTGTCACCGTAGCGACCATCGGTTGGACGACGCGATGGCTGCACATAGGCAGCATTCCAACGCTCAGGACCTAACGAGCGTAAAAATGTCGCGGTGTGAAAAGTACCCGCGCCGACTTCCATATCATAAGGCTGCAAGATAACGCAGCCCTTATCTGCCCAATAATTCTGTAGGGTTAGGATTAAATCCTGAAACGTCATCGGTTGAGGGTCTGTATTTTCTATCATCGGAGTTGTCGCTTGGGATGTCATAGTTTGGGTTTTCATAGTAAAGCCACTGTGGAATGGATATTTATAAATAAAGTTTTGATAGCACTCGTATAGCCTATTCGGCAACGACTCTATTTGCCTGCTCACCTTACTAAAAATTGACTATTTTATCTATATTTACATCAATTAAATTTATGCTGCAGACCTAAATGAGTCGTTATAAGGCTCATTTATAATCAAACTGCTGCAATATAGGAGACACAAAAGTAGCAGATAAAAAAATACCCAAATGCGCGAGCATCTGGGCAGGAGGAAAGGTATGTCTTTGGTATCCTGATGAGTCAGGCTTTTTGTTTTTTAGTCGAACTACTATTCTCTTTTTTTGGTAAAAATCTATCTGAGCTAATCTCGATAGTGATGCTATCAAAACGATAATATTAAAATGGTACTGCTACTAAGCTGTTAAAAAAATACGAGCAAATATAAAATAACTTTACTGGTAAGACGCACTAGTCGCTTTTGGCATGATTATCCATAAAATTATATAAATTAAGATGCCAGGTACTGCTGCACTCAAAGATGAGATAATCACGAATAAGACTCTCACCCAAGTCGGTGACCAGCCAACGTATTCGGCAATGCCGCCCATCACACCTGCTATCATGCGATTGTTCTGTGAGCGATGTAGTTTTGCTAGTTTAGCCAAATCAAATACCTCTCTATCATTTCTATTGTTATTTGAAATTCTGCTTCTTTTCTTCTGTTTTTATGCTTTTTTCGGTGTAATGGACATTTTTCATGCTGGCGTATGGTCTAACGCTATATACTGTCTATATTTGCAAGGAATCAACGCCATGAATCAAAAAACTGCCCTTTTTGTCGTGATAAACACACCAAGAAGAATGGACGCAAGCTTGGCAAACAGCAGTATCAATGTCTCGCTTGCAGACGGCAGTTTTTAGGTGGAAAAAGACTCAATAACCAAACCCTTTGGACTGAATACACTCAGGGAAAACAGACCTACCAACAGCTGGCTGATAAATATCACTGTAGTCTCAAGATCATTCAAAGACGCTTAGATAAAGTCAGTACCCAGTATCAGATTAAGCAACCAAAGACTGCTAATATCATCATGGACACCACTTACTTTGGTCGCAAGTTTGGTTTAATGGTCTTTATGGACAATACCACTAAAGCCGTACTTTATTACGCGATAGTGGGTCATGAAACCAACAGTGCCTACAAGCAAGGTGTTGATCATCTAGTATCGTTAGGCGTTGATATACAAAGCATCACCTGTGATGGTAGACGAGGACTGCGTACGCTATTCACCCACACCCCTTGCCAGATTTGCCAGCTTCATCAAGTGCAAATAATAACTCGCTATCTCACTCGTCGACCTAAGAACAGTGCCAGTATCGAGCTTAGACGGCTCACTTTAGACTTAACTAAGCTTGATAAAGCCACGTTCACAAAATGCTTAGATCAATGGTATTTAACCCATGAAGACTATCTGAGTGAGCGTAGTACCAATGAAGATACTGGTAGAAGTTGGTACACTCACAAACGTCTTAGAAGTGCTTATCGCAGCCTCAGGACCAATAGTGATTGGTTATTCACTTACCAAGAATATGGGCATTTAGATATACCAAATACCACCAATTCTCTTGAAGGCTTATTCAGTGAGTTAAAGCGACAATTACACAGTCATCACGGTCTAAGTGAGCAGCGTAAGTTGCGGTTTATTAAAGACTTTTTAGGGTCAAAGTCACTCAAATAGCATGAATTATGTCCATTAGCGACTACCTTCTACTTTTTAGCATGAATTTTGTCCATTACACCCTTTTTTCCGATTCTAGTTAGGAAGCTGCTTAGCCTTCTTAACTTATGAATAAGTATAGCAACTATTTAATATTTATCTGTTGAACGTATAGACGTACTTTGTGAGTTTATGCTAACCAAGCTTGCCCTAATCTGTCATAAAACCTCATAAACTGCTGATTTTAAATAGTTATTTCAAAATGTTTCACAATTAGCTTTATTGCTGCCATATTACACATGTTGTTACAAATCCAATATTTAGCCATTTTCAGCACATAGATATTGTGTAGATGGAACTTCAGAAATGGTGAGATAGTCAAACAATCACAGTTAAATTAATAACTTGGTCATATTTTTATCAGAAAAAAGTCGTATAAAAAAACACCCCTTTACAATAACCTACCTGTAAATCGCCTTAAACCTTTATAACATGCTGGTAAATAACAGATATTCTAGAAGTCTATCTATAAAATTAGTGCAATTAAGAATAAATAAAAATTAAGGAAAGCTATGTACGAGTCAGGATTGATGATTGGACATTTTGAGCCACTACATTTAGGTCAAATGCGCAGTATATTGGCTGCGGCAGGACAAGCGAAAACCTTGCATATTATCATTATGGCGCATCCAGCACCGCATCCAGACTTTGACATTACTTTGCAAGACAAAGCACGTTGGCTACAGATGGCGTGTGCTGATTTGCCATTTATCCAGATTCATACCACTCATGAGATTGAGCTGCCGCTACATGATAGCTTCGTCGATGTGACAATCGACATTCCCGCCAGCAATGCCAAACTACAACGATTAACGACAGCGCTCGACTTACCAACAGATACAGTATTGTTTGTCGCAGAAAACCACCCATTGGCGCAGAGTGATGTCTATGAGCGATTATCGATACCAGTCGTCACGACCCCGCTACAGCCTGAGTTTGACTCTTATTCCATCGCTCGTAATCCAGTCGCGCATTGGTCAGCTATTCATCCCCAAGCGCGCGGCGACTATACCAAAACGGTGGCAATTGTTGGCGGTGAAAGCTCAGGTAAGACCACATTGGTGCATAAACTGGCCAATTATTATGGCGCCAGCTTTGCTTTAGAGATGGGACGCTTATATGTCGGCACTGATTTGGGCGGTAGTGAAGTCGGTCTACAATACAATGACTATGGTCCGATTGCCCTTCAGCATGCTCAAGCTATAAGAGACGCGGCGGCTAATGCGACCGCTCCTGTCACCATCGTTGATACCGATTTTGTGACCACTCAAGCATTTTGTGAAGAATATGAAGGTCGCAGCCATCCTTTTGTGGCGGCTTGTATCGATGAGTTTCGCTTAGATCATACCATTATGCTGGATAACAATACGCCGTGGATTGATGATGGCATGCGCTCATTGGGCACGCCTGAGGCACGTGGACGCTTTGAGCGACGTCTCGTCGATATTTTTGCTCGTCATGATATCAAACCACACATGGTTGATCAGCCAGATTACGATGCGCGCTATCAGCAAGCGCTGCTGCTTATCGATCAGTATGTTTATGGTAGATAGACGACAGGGTAAAAATAGCGATGGCAAGAATAGCGATAATACAAAAATAATATGATACTAAAAAATAAAATAAGAACTCATTGTAGTTTTAATACTTTAAGGAAAAAGGCTTTATGCGTATTCAGCTATTAGATAATATTACTGGAAAGTGGGCGATGCAATGGATTGTCACTTGGTTCATTTGCGGGGTAATAGCCTTATCCGCAGGTTTTTGGCTCACGACAGAACACACCACACTTGATATGTTTTATTTGGGCGTGTCTTTCGTTGGTTTGGTCTGTGTGGTTTCGCTATCATTTCGCAAAAACGTCATGGGCAACGGGCTGGGAATGGCAGCGACTGCGGGAGAAGTCGTCGTGCAGGCGACGTCTGGTGCAGTCGGTTTGATGCTCGCGCCGCTCTTTAACTTTTTCACCCATGTCTACGGTATTTTTTATTGGTCAAAACATACCGATCCTGATGGCGACATGATACCAAAGGCGGCGAGCAAAGCGGTTTGGTTGATTACCGCCGCCTTTATTATTATTGGTCTCGCACTTTTTCCCACGGTAAATAATTTACTAGCCAGCTATGGCTATGCAGTGGTTGAAGATGATAATAGTAAATTCCTAGGATTTATTTCCTTCTTTTGGATCAACGTCATTGCTTTTGTCCTCTCCATTACTGCACAAGCCGCGATGATTTTGCGCTATTCATTTAACTGGTGGTTATGGATTATCGTTAACTTTGTCTGGCTCATCGTCAATCTAATGTCAGGCAATTACATTTTTGCCATTCAAACCATGATATATCAAATAAACGCTTTTATTGGTTTGTATGAATGGCAGCGCAGTGAACAAGGTTAACGGTTATCTTGTATGGTCATAAGTGCTGATATCTTAAAAGAATAAAACCGAAGAGCTCGCAGATATTGGCAAACATGTTGATAACGTTATAGGTTTTGACTGTGCCGTCTATCAGATAATGTGGTGGACTGGCTCAATTAGTGCTACAACTGATAGGAGAGATTTTTCAATTCATCTACTAACATGGAGGTTAGTATGTCTCGTACTCAGCAAAAACGCCTATCTAAACGCACACTTGAGCAATGGCTTAGTGAATATTCTGTCAGTCATCAAAACCTAGTCAATAAAAAAATCCATTGGCTATGCGTTCCTACTATATTTGTCAGCCTGTTAGGCATGGGCATGTCACTATCAGTTTGGTTTACCTTGGTACTTAGCGCGTTGGTATTGTTATTTTATATGCGTCTATCCACGCCGTTATTCTTGGCGATGGGAATGTTTATTCTTATTTGTTTGTCAGTAATGGCATTATTACCATGGGGCTTTAAGGTTTGGGCGGCTGTTTTTGTGGTTGCTTGGATTGGACAGTTCATTGGTCATAAAATTGAAGGCAAAAAACCCTCGTTTTTTGAAGACTTACAATTCTTATTAATTGGTCCAGCATGGGTAGCTAATAGCTTGATGGGTCGAAAAAAAAGCCAAGCCTAACTATTTATCCTTGATAGTATATTTAAGCTTAGTATCTTTAAGCTCGGTATCGTTAGAATTAGTACCTAAAAAACCACTATCTAAAACTGATATTTTGACTCAAAAAAGCACCACTCAACAATCCGTTAAGTGGTGCTTTGTATATTACGCTATCAAAGAACAGGTTATAAAAAATAAGCTATCAAAAAAATTTATTGACTGTAATTAACTCCTCTAAATTTCAGAACAATAACACTGTAAATATAGCGTCAAATAACCACAGCAGAACCTTTTACTTCAAAATCGAACCATTCATTTTAGAATAGAGCCAACAGCATAAATTCAGCCTATTCGCCCGATAGTTAATACGCGACAAGCCTCTAGCCTCTACGCAATGTACTGTAGAAATTCTTCATTACGCGCCATCACCGATAGATACAGCACTGGCTGTCCCGTCCTAAACGCTGAGTTGGATTTTTCTGATCGACACATTGACTTGCTCGAAGAAGGGTATGAGTTGGTCGAGTATTAAGAGCTGTAAGGTTCCAGCGACCAAGCAAAACGGCTGGCGCTGACTCGTTATTCGCTCTGTGCCAGTCCCGATTATCTGAGCAGGATGGGATTACTTGAGACGCTAGCAGATTTGGAGAATCATGAATTTTTACAATATGGTCTTGGCAAAAGAAGCAACCTAGAGCTGACTGACGAAGAAGGCACAATCACACGATTCATGGCAAAATTAATGCCGCTAATGGTGCGTTTTTGGTAGATATGGCCGTCAAAGGTCAATGCATTACCTTTATACAAGGTCGATATCTGAATACAGTGTCGATATTTGATCACGCAAATAATATCACATGTCTATCACAGTCGAATTATCGCTTATAGCCCTACCGAATCCAGCAATCTTAGTTACTTATGCGCCTTACTCAGTGATAGCAGAAATGACACCAATCAATTTTTTGGTCTTATATCTTGCTTCTGCTAGTGCCATCTTATTCTGCGCTACCACGGTCAATACACACGGCTTACCGATATAGTCAGTTTTGACAAATAGTATATTTCCAGCAGTGGCTTCGACAATAGTGATGTCGCACTTGCCCTGCTTCATCTGACTCGCGGATGAATCGCTCAGCGCTGATAGCGTGCTACTCATCGCCGCAAACTTGTCCGTTTGATTGCTCAATTCACTGATCGAAAAGCAACTAATGGGAAAGCCATCTGTGGTGCATAAGCTAACCAATATGACTTCTCTATTGGCGTCACACAATGCTTTCATGTGGCTTAACAACGCTATTTTTGCTGGTGATTTTTCGTCTAATTTTTCTTTTAACATAGTCATATCTGGCATTAGTCTTGATTATTAAGGGTATTAAATAATGACAACAGAGACACGGCGGACTCTCTATTTCTAGGATCTGTATGGAGCACAGGTGCCACCACATTATGCTGCATCAACATCACTCTTATTTCTTGTCCCAGTGCTGAAAGGCTATCTTTGTCAGCATCCTCGCAATGAGTGATACCAATGATACACGTGGTCTGATTTTTTTCTGGCGCAAAAAAGTGTAATAGCTTATCTAAATTGGCATAATCGGGTGTCTCGCCATATCTAATCAAAATGAGCAATCCCCATAGCGACTGATTGACGAACTCCCATAAAAAAGAAAACCGCTCTTGACCTGGCACACCGTAAATACCTAGTGCCATATCGTCAGACAGAGTGATGCGTCCATAATCGATGCCGACCGTCGTGTACTCTTTACCGATATCGATACTAGATTTTGCTTCTGTTTCGATGGGGCTTATCTCGCTTAGGGTTTTGACCAACCGAGTTTTTCCAGCACCTACTTCACCAATGATTGCTAGTTTCTGATAATTCAATTTTTTACCTCATTCCTAAGAATTTTTTGATCGCACCATAAAATTTGTTAGGCTTTTTCTCATTTACGGTTTGCTCATGTATCGGTGCTGCCTCTGTGACACTCAATAAACCTAAACGATCAAACTCTCTGATAATCTGTGTGACTTGATGATGGCTGCCAAACTCACCACTATCCGCTAATGCATTAAACGAATAAGGCTTTTTAGTCAATTTGATACACAGGTTCATAACCATTTGCGGCTGGCTTTCATTGTTGAGATCAGGCCATGCCAGCAATCTTAAATCCTTACCTTCATAATACTTTTCAGGCACCGTATCAGATTTTTTTATATCAATAAACGGTTGAATACGTCTTTGTTGAGACTCATTAAAGCTGTTTAACACAGCGCTATTATTCTCAATGAACGCATTAAAAAAGTTGCCTTGATCCACAAAATCAAACACGCTCACAGCCCAATTATTAAAGCTGCGTTTGATCACGCGCACATCCAAAAACACCCAAAGATCTTCATGTCTAGGATCAGAAGCTATCTTACTCATTAACTTGTCTACTTCCAGATAAGGGCCTTCTAGCACTTGCAGGTACTGACCTTCACGGTAAGAGATGATACCCGTAATTTGCGATTTTGGATTATGCTTACGAGAGACGCTAACGATGTCTGATAACCCAGTAGGCATTCGAATAGTGCGATCACTGATTGGCACTCTACTGACGTATGCAATACACTTCATTTTGCCACCACTTGATAAAACGGCTCACGCTCGTTAAGTTATTCCTACTGCCTATAAAATAATAATTCGCTATGTACAGTACGTACATAGCGAATTTAACTTTGTTGCCACTCTTGTCTTATTTAAGGCGCGATAAGCAACAAGGATAGTTTGATAAATCACTCATTTTTTGAACACGACCAACCGAATTATATTTCTAGTTTATTTTCTACGGCTTGTACCTTACGGCGGGCTAATGCAAGATTGGCTTTTGATTTATCAAGCACCAAATAAATAAACAAGTCTTCATGCTTGGCTGTAGGACGAATGATGTGCAGTTGAGACTCCAAGGTGATTAACATATCTTCGATTTCACCTTTGATATCTAGTGATTTCATCGTTGCTACCTTCGCCTTTACCACTTGCGAGTTACCTGCTGCTGCAAGTTCTAAGTCAACGCCGCCGCCAGCCATACCTAGTACCATGCCTGACATATAGTCGACGATACAGCCACCCATTGCACCATCAAGATTCATTAATTCTTGTAACGACTCATCGATATTTGACATACTTTTTCCTGTTTATCTGATTGTATTTAAATGAAGTCATTCCATCACAGAAATGCTTTCGTAGTTTAAAGGTATGAAGCTAAATTTAGCTTATTTTTTACTCTTTTTATTATTAGTATATCTTAACGAACACTCAAAAATTATAAGATAATCATAACAATAAAACATTAATAACTAAGTATGTTTTTTGGTAAAAACCATATAGTCTATTTATAAACAAAGTCTACATACCGTAGCGGTGGTCATTATATTCCATATATTAGACTCGATGACGCTTGCCCCTAACCACTCATGAACAAAAAACGACCGTTGGGTAGGAAAAAATAAAAACATCGAATAATCATGCGAATTTAAAGTTTAAAACCCCCGCTCTTGACACTAAAATGCCATTGATCGTTGAGTCATTTCAAGCAAAAAAACAAGGAAAAATGATGCCCGATTTACTTATAAAAAATGCCCAATTACCCAATCATAAAAACTTGGTCAATATCAGTATAAACGGCGCTTATATTGAGAGCATTGACGATGTTGCGGAAAAAACTGAACGTGATGATGCGCCAAGAGCAATTTACGATGCTAAAGGTTACTTTGTCTGTGCAGGATTCTATGAGAGCCACATTCACCTTGATAAAGCCTGCATCCTTGATCGCTGTACTATAGAGCAAGGTGATTTAAACGAGGCTGTTGAAGAAACAGGTAAGGCTAAAAAGGATTTTACGGAAGTAGATGTGTTTAATCGTGCTTCACGAGTGATTGAGATGGCGATTAAAAAAGGCACCGTTGGTCTGCGCACCTTTGTTGAAACAGATTCAAAAACAGAGATGCGCGCCTTTAATGCCATCAAAAAAGCCCGCGATACCTATGCATTTGCCATCGATATAGAGATTTGCGCCTTTGCGCAATCAGGATTGACCAATGACCTGCATACTTATGAGCTACTAAAACTGGCATTGTCGCAAGGCGCTGATTTGGTTGGCGGATGTCCATACAAAGATGAATATCCTCACAAGCATATTGAAATGGTGTTTGACTTGGCTGAGCAGTTTGACGTCGATGTTGATTTTCATTTAGATTTTGATCTGGATCCACAAGGCTCGAGCATTCCAAAATTGGTTGAAGAAACCATCAAGCGCCATTATCAAGGTCGCGTGTCTATTGGTCATGTGACTAAACTGTCGGCGATGGACAAAGACAAACGTATGGAAATGGCTGCGTTACTTAAATTCGCTGACATTACCTTGACGGTGTTACCAGCCACCGACATATTTTTGAATGGGCGTGATTATGATGCGCTCATTCCTAGAGGCATGGTCAACGCCAATGAGCTATTAGCAATGGGCATCAATACGACTATTTCTAGTAATAATATTTTAAATGCTTTCACGCCTTACGGTGATGCCTCACTGATTAGAATGGCAAATATGTATGCCAATATCACTCAATTAGCAAAAGATGAGCAGATAGCGGAGGTATTCGATATGATTAGCAAAAATGCAGCGAAGCTTTTGTCACGGCAAACGGAGATTAAAGTAGGAGCAGCGGCTACCCTAGTCATATTAGAAGCGAAAGACGCGGTAGAAGCGATTAGAATCAATTCGCAAGCCATAGCAGGCTTTAAAAATGGCAAGCAAACCTTTTGCAATGAGGTCGCTCATATTTGCTTTGAATAACTTGAATATCATTACTTGAGCCCATTCAGTCAATTGAAAGATACAGCCTATCAATGCGCCAGCACCTTCATCATAAAACATAGGCCTAAAACGATAAAAGCGTCACCCAACTATACGTTGAATGACGCTTTTCATAACGGTTTTTTTACTATTTACTATAGCTTTAACATCATAGTTTAAATACTTTCATATGCAGATAAGCTTAGTCCAAGGTTTGCACACCGCCGCCATTCACAAATATGGTTTGACCACTGACCCACTCAGATAGCGGTGCGGCAAAATACAGCATAGCACCAGCGATATCATCAGCTTCACCCAAACGTTGAATCGGCGTATGCTCTAGCATTTTCTTTTCGATTTCTGGTGTTAGCACGGTTTTTAACGCATCAGTACGCGTGGCACCAGGGCCAACCGCATTGACGCGTACCTCAGGGCCAAAATCATGTGCCAAGTTCGCCACCATATGATTGACAGCCGCTTTTGAACCTGCATAACCACTCATGTTCGGGCTTTTATTGATACTCGACATCGAAGTGGTAAATACAATCGAGCCATAACCCGACGCTTTCATGTGTGGCACGCATAATTGAGACAAGCGCCAGCCACTAAAAACATTCAACTCAAAATCACGGCGAATATCATCGACCGATGCTGTGGCTGGGTTTTCACGACCACCGCCGCCGCCACCAGCATTATTGATTAAAATATTGACAGTGCCAAATTCAGCTACGACCTTGTCTACCATAGCGACCAAATCTTCATCTTTCAAGATATTACATTCGACTGCCAAGCCTTTTACACCATACACTTCGACATCCTTGACCGCAGCCTTTGCATCTTCTAGTTTTAAATCAGCAATAGCGATATTTGCCCCAGCTTGTGCTAGACGTAACGCCGTTGCTTTACCAATACCATTTGCACCGCCCGTCACAATCGCAGTTTTTCCTGACAGATCAAATAATTCATTAAATGCTCTATGTTTGAATTCTTGCATAATTATTCCTTATTATCATCATTGTTTATAGATGGATTATTTGTTGTTATATTCGTTTAAACGATCTATATAATTATGCATGATTGAACTGAGCCTAATGTGTCAAATTGACCACCTTTTGTAACTTAGTTTTGGCGCTGCCACTTTTAGTAATCTATGTCGTTAATTCCGTCGATAGTAACTTGGAATGTCATCGAAATATTCTTAAGAAACAATGACAACCCTTAAAATCAGGACAAAAAAAAGCCTCACAATAAAGTGAGGCTTTGATGCTTTTTCAAGCCATATTTGGAGCGGGAAAAGAGATTCGAACTCTCGACCCCAACCTTGGCAAGGTTATGCTCTACCACTGAGCTATTCCCGCTGATTATCGAATTGTAGTGTTGTTAACAACAACTCCGTCTCGATAGGCTGGCTATTCTATCAGATATTCTAACCCTGTCAACCTCATTTTTAACGTTTATTTCCAATATTATGTCTTTAACTCGCTATTTATTGATGTAATTATCATAAATAATTGATTTAGCGATAATTATTTATTTAAAATAATATCAATTATTTTTCAGAATAATGTTAGAAATCTAAAGCTCTGTCCTTGTAGGTAGTATCTCATCGCCTATGAGACTATTTTTTGACTGAGATTTATGCCGCCTATCAAGTTTATAGACGTTAGTCATGAAAAATAGATTTGTTGGTGTCAACGTCCCTCTCACTTACAATCCTACGCTGTATTGTTACTTTTCCTGCATTGGTTTTGCCTTAGTAACATTATTATACTTATGCCTAATGACAGTTCGGGTAAAATTTTACTGTTGAGGTCACGTAGCAAGCATAGGTAGAACATTAATAAAAAATTGCCTTACTTGCTGCTTTGACTCTTTATTCCACAAAAAATTTAATACGAGTCATTTGAACGACAATTGTTTCAACGATAATCACTTTGTTATTAGTAGCCGCTTTGTTATTAACCGCCACTTTGTTCTATTTTACTTTTTATCATTTACAGCGAGGATGTTTATTATGAAAAAATTACTGACCAGCACCGTGATGGCCGCTTCATTGTCGGCACTAGCCCTGACAGGCTGTACCAGCACCACCAGTACTGGGGCCGTTGGCGTTGACCGTCAGCAGCTATTACTGGTTTCTAGTGAGCAAGTTTTGCAGCTGTCTGCACAGAGTTATGCCAAAACGTTGCAAGAAGCAAAAGCGCGCGGCGTGTTAGATACCAATAAGGCTCAGCTTAATCGCTTAAAGAACATCGCTAATCGTTTGGTCGGTCAGGTCGGCGTCTACCGTCCAGATGCGGCGAAATGGCAATGGGAAGTGCATACGATCAAATCTAATGAGCTGAATGCCTTTGTGGTGCCGGGTGGCAAAATCATGTTTTACTCGGGTATCATTGACCGCCTGAATCTCACCGATGACGAGATTGCGGCTATTATGGGTCATGAGATGTCACATGCGCTGCGTGAGCACTCACGTGAACGTCTCTCACGCCAATATGCCACGCAGACTGGTATCGGTGTAGCGGCCAGCATCTTTGGACTGTCGCAAGGTCAAGCTGAACTAGCAAACGTTGCTGGGGATTTGGGACTGAGCCGTCCGCACAGTCGCACACAAGAAGCTGAAGCCGATCAAATTGGTTTAGAGTTAATGGCACGTGCTGGCTATAATCCGCAAGCAGCGGTTACCTTATGGCAGAAAATGCAAAGCGCAAGCCAAGGTGAGCCACCACAGTTCTTAAGCACTCACCCGACCAGCAGCAATCGTATTGCTCAATTGCAATCGTTAATGCCTAAAGTGATGCCGCTTTATCAAAAAGCGCGCCGCTAACGAGATTGTTAGATTTCATGCTTTGAGTAAATGGCTGTTACTTATAATGATTGTTACTTATAAAAGCAGAGTACAGGCTATCAATTGTGCTCTGCTTTTTTATGCTGATAGCTAACAGATACCGCTACTTGCCATGACCAGCTATTATGTATCGTCATTAAAGACAGTATGTTAAAAAGAATATCTTTCATTGCTATATTTTTTAAAAGCAGGATAGCTCAAAAGTTTAATCGCTTACAGGCACATGCCACTTAATAGCAGGCTTTACCGCTAATAGCGTTTGCTATAATGGGCATTATTTGCAATTCACAAATTGCTAAGTATGATACCGCCAAGTACTATTAGGCAAAATATATGGAAAGATCATTATGAGTAAAACACCGACCGCTGATGCCCTCAATGCTGAGCTACAAGCGTTGCAGCCGCAACATATAGAATTGTTGAATGAGTCAATGAATCATTCTGGTTATTTTGATGGTAAAGAAAGCCATTTTAAGCTTACGATTGTTAGTGATGCTTTTGAAGCCAAAAGATTGGTCGCACGCCATCAGCTTGTATATGGACTGGCAAACTCCTTATTAACCTCGCAAGGCGGTCAAATCCATGCTTTAGCGATTCATGCTTATACCCCAGTAGAATGGCAAGGTCAAAGCCCTGATAGTCCGTTATGTGCTGGACAAAACAAGGGCTAATAACGAACTATTGCGAAGATAGTGTTTTCCATACCATAATTATATGTAACCAGTAAGCGCTGAAACTGCACCTTTAAAGGAAATAATATCTCATGAAACATCTACACATGCTCATGGCTGTATTGCTCATTGCCCTGTTTTTATATCAGAGCTATTTGGTATTAAGCTCAAACAAGCAAGCGCCACGCGTGGTTAAAATCTCTTCGCACATTCTCTATGCCCTCATTATTGTGTCAGGGGCAGTCATGCTAATGCAGCTGATGAGTGCCAATGCACCCATACAATGGGTATTTGCAAAAGTAATCTTACTCGTTGCGGCTATCAGTGCCAGTATTAAAGCGTTTAATAATAACGCCACATCTAGCCAAAGAAAGACCGGTATTCTTATTGCTGGAGCGGCGTATGTGGGCATTGTGGTACTAGCCTTTGCTAAACCTGGTAACTTATTTTAATAAACATATGACATTTTTATTGCACAAATACTTATATTACTAGTATTGAAAATATTTAATAAGTGCTATATTTTCAATATCTTAATCCCATTATTTTTGCTATCTTACATAAATACAATCGCCTCAACCTAGCCTAATGGAGCCACTATGAAAACTCTTACTGCAGCGACACTACTGGCGACAGCTGGCATTTTTGGTCTCTCAGGCTGTGCCTCGACGGGCAATGTCACGCCACAATATGTGCCGCCAAGCACGTATCAAAGTTACGATTGCCAAGCCCTTAGTCAAGAATATGCCCGCGTCAATCGCTATGTCGACGCGGCGCGCAATGAGCAATCAACTTTATCCGCCTCAGGTGTCGGGGTTGGGGTTTCTGCGGGACGTTGGGGCATCTCCCCTAATATCAGTTTTGGCGTGGGCAAAAGCAACAATACCAAGGCGCGCGATGCAAAATTATCACGGCTCTATGGCGAGCGTGATGCCATCATTCAATCCGCCCGCATTCAGCGTTGTAGCTTTGCCAATGGTGTTAAGATTTATGGCGAGTAATGCGTGATAGGTTATGTTTAATAGATTACATTTAATAAGTTAAGTTTGATAAGTGAGGTTTAACTGCTCAACTCTTCGATGACTTTAGATAGTATTTATTATGAAAAAAGCCAGCATGCAATAAGCATACTGGCTTTTTTCATAATCATAATTCGTTAAAACTCAAGAACGTAAGCTTTGTACCCACTGAACAATTTGATCGCTAGGTAAAGCACCTGACTGCCGTGCTATCTCTCTACCATTTTTAAAAGCCACCATGGTTGGCAAACTGCGAATATTATAAGGTGCCGCCGCTTGCTCATATTTATCGGTTTGTATTTTGGCAAAGACTACTTGTGGCAGTTGAGCCGCTGCGGCTTTGAACTGCGGTGCCATCATGAGACACGGCTGACACCAACTCGCCCAAAAATCAACGATGGTCAAGACCTCATTTTTTTGAATGACTTTACGAACCGTTTGAGCGTTTAGTTCATGAGGACTCCCCGTTAATAACGGCTGACCACATTTGCCGCAATTTGGCGCAGCACTAAGTTTGGCTGCTGGTATGCGGTTGGTTGCCTGACAATGTGGGCAGACCAGATGAGAGTTTTGCTCACTCATTATAAGACTCCTATGCAAGTAGCATGGGTATTGGTCAATCAAAGTATCCAATACCCATGCCTGATTATGTATTTATGACAATAAATTTAGCGACTGTTTAACGCTTGCAGGTATTCATCCCAAGCATTTTATACAAAGGACAAAAGCGGAAGAGTCCTGTGAGTAAAGGCACTAAGCCAATCACGCCCCACCAGCTTTGAAAATACAAACCCAAGCCGATAATCACGACACCCGCGATAATACGTAGTAAACGCTCAGTACTGCCGATATTAATTTCCATGGTTCAATCCTTAAGTGTGAAGGCTTAATGGTAGAGGGGTAATATAGCCATGTGTTTACGGTAAAGACTAGCATTATGATGGCTTGCTTATACTCGTATTGTGCTTACGTAACGTGATGCATGTTTATAATGTTTGCTTCTTCTGATGTCTACTTATCCTGATATCTGTCTTATTGCCCAAGTACATTAATCGGTACTTTTAGATAACGGGTACCATTGTCTTCTGGCTCTGGGAAATGACCTGCATCGATGTTTACTTGTACCGATGGAATAATGAGACGCGGCATATCAAGAGTGGCATCGCGGCGCTCACGCATTTGCACAAACTCTGCTTCATTGATGCCATCTTTGACATGAATATTGCCCAGTTTTTGTGCAGCGACAGTCGTGGTTGGACAGTGCTGGCGACCCTTGCTTGGATAATCATGGCACAGATATATTATCGTATCTTCAGGGAGCGCAAGGAGCTTCTTGATTGAGTGGTACAGCGTCTTGGCATCCCCACCTGGAAAGTCACAGCGAGCCGTCCCGACATCAGGAGCAAATAAAGTATCACCAACAAAGACTACGGTCTTTTCATCATCAGTAGCAATATAGGCCATATCTGCGGGCGTATGACCTGGTACATACATGACCGTAATAGTAATATTGCCAAGCGCCAAAATATCGCCCTCATCCGTTAGAATATCGAACTGGCTGGCATCGGTGCGAAAACTGGTATCAAAGTTGAATATTTGCTTAAATACTTTTTGCACTTCGGTGATATGTTGACCGATTACCAACTGCCCGCCAAGTGTGTCTTTGACATGTATCGCGGCGGATATATGGTCGGCATGCGCATGAGTCTCTATGATGTAAACCAGCTCCCAACCATGCTCGCGGACGAACTCAATCACTTCATCGACGCTAGTAGTACTAGTACGCCCTGACTTAGCATCAAAATCCAATACGGGATCGATGATGGCACAGACTTGTTGTTGAACGTCCGCGAGTACGTGAGTATAAGTTTCTGTGTCGCTATGTAAGAATGAATGAACTTGCATGGCTACCTCTTTGCTTTTAGATGAATATTTTATTTTTTGATAAATTGTTCAGTATAATATGCACCGGCTTCAGCTTATCGTATTGACCGCCACATATTTATCAACGATGCATGCCAATATAGCAACGATTTAACATTTTATCAATTTATATAATGTAAATAATGATAACTTGCTATCCGTGGCAATATCATTGATAATTAATCTTATCTTAGCTATTAATCCTAAATTTTTTATTATGTCTTATATAAGGAGCTTGCTCTGACTACTTCTACTTCAGCATTGAGCACCTCGACTACTAGCATTGATGATGCGTCATCTAGCGTAGCAGACTTTGCACCTAAAGACCTTGCTGAGCAAATGCAGCAAGCGTCCATGCAAGCCAGCCAACTATTAAAGTCGCTTTCACATCCGGATCGCTTATTACTCTTATGTCAGTTGACTCAAGGAGAATATTGCGTCAGCGAGCTTGAAAGCTTAGTCGGTGTTGGTCAGCCAAGCTTGTCACAGCAGCTTGGTATTTTACGCAAAGATGCGCTGGTGACGACCCGCCGCGAAGGCAAGCAAATTTATTATAGTATTGCCAGCGACGATGCCTTGGCGGTGTTACATTTGTTGTATGAACGCTTTTGTGCCAAAACTGACAGCTAGTTTGTTGGCTTGAGTTTTTAGCATCACTTGTTAGCATCATTTTTCAGCATAGCTTTATGAATTTAGCGCTTGGCTGTATTTAACCTTTTCTTTTATTCAATTTTTTCTACTATAGTCGGTTCAATATAGTTTAGATACTAGGAAGGCGAGCGAAAGTACTACCAATAGTAGACTAAGCGAGCCTGACACCGGATCTGATTTATATAGGATTGACTATATATTGTGATGACATATTGCTATGCCTTCTATCGCCGCTCGTCTGATTCCTGCTTGGTTGCGTCAGTACCAGCTGTCTGCCTTGCCAACTGACGTTGTTGCTGGGTTGGTGGTTGGGGTGCTCGTCATTCCGCAAAGCTTAGGTTATGCGGTATTGGCAGGATTACCACCCGTCTATGGACTCTACGCGGCCATCGTTCCCGTGCTGGTCTATGCATGGATAGGCTCGAGTAATGTGCAAGCAGTAGGGCCTGTCGCTATTACAGCGATTATGACAGCCAGCAGCCTACATCCTTATGCTACAGAGGGCTCTCAGCAGTATATATTGATGGCAAGTTTGCTGTCATTGATGGTTGGTACAATGTTATGGCTAGCAGGGCGGCTCAAGCTTGGCTGGATTATGCAGTTTATCAGTCGCGGCGTTTCAGCAGGCTTTATCAGTGGTGCAGCCGTATTAATTTTTATCAGTCAGCTTAAATATCTGACCGCGATTCCTATTGCGGGAAATAACTTAATCGGTTATCTATCAAGTATGCAAATGTATGCACGCCAGCTACATCCGCTAACCTTAGTTATTGGCGTCATTGCTTTTGCACTGTTGGTGGCCAATCGCTACGGTAGCAAATGGCTATGGAAATCTTGGTTATCAGCGTCTTATGCCAAATGGGCTGAGCGACTGTTTCCGCTTATTTTGCTCGGTATTGCGATTGTTTTGAGCATAAGCTTAAACTGGACAACGAACGGCGTGGCCACGATTGGGAATATTCCACAAGGCTTACCAACCTTTACCCTGCCCTATGTACCAGACTTCGATGAAGCGCTTAATTTATTGCCTAGCGCAGGTTTGATGGCATTGATTATCTTTGTCTCTAGCAGCTCCGTCGCCAGCAACTATGCACGCCTGCGCGGTGAGGCTTTTAACGCCAATAGCGAGCTGACTGGACTGGGGCTTGCCAATATGGCGGGTGGGTTCTTTCAAAGCTTTACCGTCGCTGGCGGCTTTTCGCGTACCGCCATCAATGCCGACTCAGGGGCCAAAACACCAGTTGCAAGTTTAGTAACCGTGCTGGTCATGATTGCTGCTTTAATCGCTTTTGGCAATGTACTCGCACCACTGCCCTACGCTTTATTGGGCGCAACCATCATGGCATCGATCATCGGTCTCATTGATATGGCAACCTTGAAGTCGGCATGGCAACGCGACCGTCTAGATGCGGCCAGCTTTTTGGCGGCATTCATCGGCGTATTGATATTTGGATTAAATACAGGCTTAGTAATTGGTTTGATGGTGTCGTTTGCTAGCCTCATTTGGCAATCGAGTAAACCGCACGTCGCTGTGGTTGGTCAGCTAGCTGGCACAGGGCATTTTCGTAATATAAACCGTCACGATGTGGTGACATTTAGCAATTTATTGATGCTGCGTATCGATGAGAGCTTATTTTTTGGCAATAGTGAATCCGTCCATCGCAGGGTCATACAAGCCACTCAGCAATATCCCGAAGCGCATGAGATTATTCTTATTATGTCAGCGGTCAATCACATTGACTTGACCGGACAAGAGATGCTTATCAGTCTTAATCAAGAGCTGTTGAACCAAAACAAACATTTAAACTTTAGCTTTATTAAAGGGCCAGTAATGGACATCATCGAGCATACTCCGGTCATTACCACCCTCTCAGGTCAAGTTTATTTAAGCACGATGGATGCGGTAAATGCGCTAAAAGATGTCTAATCGGTGTGTGAGACATATGTTGCTCAATCAAGCATAATTATTATGCTGTGACAAAATATAGATATGATAAAAGCTGTGTTATGCTAAATTGGTATAAGCCCCTAAAAAATACAGCCTTTAGAAGAGATACCTAAAGCACAGCCTTTATAAAATAGCGCTTAGCTACAATACGATACCTCCAAACGTCTTTTAATATACGCGACCGAAGCTACTTATGACCGATAATTTAACCATTTATAAGCAAATTTATCCAAGCCAATGCACCAAGATTGCTGAGCTTGGCTACCGCTCCGTGCTCAATATTCGTCCTGATGCCGAGACAGAAACGCAGCCCAATAGCGGCGACTTTACCAGTGCGACGGCAAAAGCCAACCTTACTTATCATCATTTACCCTTTGATGATGAGCGCTTGAGCATGGCGACTGTCGAGCAATTTGCAGCATTTTATCGCTCGATGCCTAAACCGATATTGATGTTTTGCGGGACAGGTGCACGTGCTAAATTGTTGTATCAAAGCGCATTGATGCAAGGTTTGTTGTAAAAAACCGCTATACCTTATTGAAATATTTTAATCCAAGCGCAAAAGTTTCGTTTTTACGCTAAAAAATAAAAAGGAGCTCTTATGAGCCATCAAATTAGTATTACCGGACAAATCACCCCTGATCAAGTACCTATGATTGCTGAAAATGGTTTTAAAACCATTATTAACAACCGTCCAGATGGTGAAGAGCCGAACCAACCGACCAGCGCTGAGATTGAAGCTGCTGCTAAAAAAGCAGGGCTTGCTTATAAAGAAGTGTCTTTCGCTGGTAGTGAGCTTAATCAAAACCATGTCGAAGAATTTGCTGATTTCTTTAATCAAGCTGAACAGCCAATGCTGATCTTTTGCCGTACTGGCAACCGCTCAACAGGTATTTATGAAGCGGCAAAGCGTATGGATTTATTAGACGATTAATAGTGATTTAAATATAATCGCTACTGCTGAAAAACGCCCATCCAAATTTTGGAGGGGCGTTTTTTATTGAAATTACTGAACTATAGACTGGTTAATTTTTAATATTGAGCACATAATAAAATACTACTTATACAGCTCAATAGGACTTTTTATGCAAAAACCGCTACTCATCATTGGCAATAAAAACTATTCGTCATGGTCATTACGAGCTTGGCTATTACTCAAAGCTTTCAATATTGACTTCGACGAGCAACTGATTGAGCTGTTTCATCCATCCGCGACAGCCATTCTCGATGAGCATGCGCCAACAGGCAAAGTGCCAGTTTTAGTCTATGGTCAAGATGATGAAAAAGTCACGGTCTGGGATACTTTAGCGATTGCCATTCATGCCAATGATTATTTGACAGAATTAGATCTTTGGACAGGATTGAAGAAGTCTGATACTGATGCTAAGAGTGATACTAGCACCAGAATAAATAGCGCCTATTGCCAAAGTATCGTCGCTGAGATGCACTCAGGTTTAACAGGCATTCGTAGTGAGATGCCGATGAATATTCGAGCGACGGCGAAGATACAACCAAGTAACGCATGCTTAAATGATATCGCTCGGATAGAAGATATTTTTGCGGATTGTTTAAAAAATCGCGCAACAGACAGCTACTTGTTTGGCTCATTTACAGCTGCCGATGCTTTTTTCGCACCAGTTATTCTACGTTTGCAAACGTATGCCGATGCCTCTGGCATAGTATTGAAATCAACGACCAAACAGTATTGTGAGACGATATTAAACGATCCTTATCTACAGGCTTGGCGAGAGGCAGCACTTGAAGAAACTCGCGTAATTAAAGAAGATGAAGCAGGTGAGATACTGTCGGTGGTTGGGGTGTTGGCTGATTAAAAGTGAATCATTGGAAACGAGCTTAGTAGTTATCTTTTAAAGGATAATCATTAGGCTCTATATAACCTTTGTCTTTTTGATAATGAATACGATAAACAAAATCAGCATATACCTTACCTTTTGTCCGCCCATTGATGGTTAGTTCCAAAGGATAAAACCCATTGACTACCCTACTGCTATCAACAGTAAAAGTAGCTTTGACATCATCACACTCTGACATATCGTCTTCGCATTTCCCCGCATTTTCGTTATTAAAATTAATACCTATCCAACTCTGTGTAATACCGCTGCCACTAGGTGTCAATATGACAAGACTATCACTGTAATAACCTTGATGCGTATCACCATGCTCATTTATAAAGCTCCACGT
Source organism: Psychrobacter sp. NC44 (assembly GCF_904846655.1). NCBI lineage: Bacteria > Pseudomonadati > Pseudomonadota > Gammaproteobacteria > Moraxellales > Moraxellaceae > Psychrobacter > Psychrobacter sp. NC44. The sequence continues at coordinate 24,673 of NZ_CAJHBN010000009.1, forward strand.
ATTTGTCGCAAACTGTTCTAAATCCCAATCACCTAAACCAAGACCATTACTGCCTGCATTCATATAAGGATTGGCCGACTCAACTTGCCAGCCTTCACCCTTAGGCTTTAAAACAAACATACCGACTAAACCACTAGCGCCATGACCGCGTAAAACTTCTTTACCATCTTCATCAAAGCTAACATCGCCTGTAATTAATATATATAAGCGTTTACCTTTATCCGTCTCTATGACTTTTTGCCGATCAATATCGATGCAATAGCCGGTCATATAAGGTTCTCTAGTTAAACCACTTACGGAACCAGAAGGGGCAATCGCACCATGACACCCTAATGCTTCATTATAAATCGGATAGTATGGCTTGAGGATATCCATCACGCTATCAGCAGCAGAGGTATTGGTGGCAAATCCTAATAGTCCAAAACTAAGACATAACCTTAACATGAGTATTGATCCATATAATTTGGCGTGCATCAGACATACCTCAATTGAATAATTAAATAACTCTAAACAAAATTATTGTAGTGGATAATCTTTAGTTACTTGATACCCTTTTTTTGGCTCGTATTTTATTTTATAGACCTGATTATTATAGGTATTCTTTTTTGAGGCATCATAGTTATACTTATGACCATTTATTGTAATTTCTAGCGGGTAAAAACCATTTATCAGCGTCGTTTTATCGATATTGAGCTTGGCTTTCAATAATGTGCAATATTCTACCTTTCTATCTTTACTACAGCCAGATAGTGCTATAGGATTATTTTCTGTAGTTGCTTTCGCAGCTATATGACTATATATCACTTTTTTTGACTTAGGGTCTGGTGTCATTAATACGTATTCAGAAAAAGATTGGATGTAGTGCGAATCACTATGAATATTAATAAATCCCCAAATATGAGGGGCAACTTGTATCAGCTTCCAGTCTTTTAGAGCTTTACCAGAGCTGCCTGCATTCATCGCTGGATTGGCAGATTCTACTTCCCAGCCTGAACCTTGTGGCTTTAGAACAAACATGCCTACTAGACCAGAAAAGACGTGTGCTCCATACGCTTCGCTACCATCTTCATTAAAACCGATGTCGCCAGTTACCGATACATACAATCTTGTACCCTGCTTGGCTTGTACCTTTAATTGTCTATCAACTTTAATACAGTAACCGTTTTGATAAAGTGTGCCTTCGCCATCTGATGAACCGTTATTAGCTATAATACCTCGACACTGCTTTGTCTCATTATAGATAGGATAGTATTCATTCAGAATCTCATTGACCGTTTGACCTGAATAAGCATTGGTTACACTAAATATAAACGATATAAAAACCAGACATTTAACCCAATGATTATTTTTGCGAACTGCATATTTATTTTTCACCATTAAGGCTCTCATAAAATATTAACGAACATAAGTTAATTGATAAATTTTTACAAGTAGTATATCAGCACCCATAAAAAAACCACCTCAAAAGAGGTGGCTTGTTAGACTGACTTTAGCGTGAAATAACTTACTGCATAACCAAATACTCGAACGCTGATAACGCCGCTTTACTACCCTCACCCATCGCAATATTAATTTGCTTAAATGGCACAGTGGTCACGTCACCACAAGCAAAGATACCTTTGCGATCAGTACGGCAGCGCTCATCAATCTCAATCTCGCCAAAACGGTTCAAATCGACAAAGCCTTTAACAAACGCAGAGTTCGGTACTAGACCAATCTGTACAAACACCCCTGCCAAGTCACGCTCATGAGTATCACCTGTGCTGCGATCTTGATACACGATCGAAGTCACTTTACCATCAGTCGCTTTAATTTCTTGCGTCGCTGCGCTAGTGATAAATTCGATATTGGCTTTCTCTTTAGCTTTGTTAATCAATACCTGATCCGCTTTTAAATCATCCGCGAACTCAAGCACGGTCACATGCTTCACGATACCAGCAAGATCTAATGCCGCTTCGATACCAGAGTTACCGCCACCGACGACAGCAATGTCTTTACCCTTAAAGAATGGACCGTCACAGTGAGCACAGAAAGCCACGCCTTTACCGATGTTTTCTTCTTCACCCGGAACACCAAGCTTACGCCACTGAGCACCCGTCGCTAAGATAATACTGCGTGTCTCAAACGTCTCACCCGTGTTTAGATGAATGCGATAGTTTTCATCTTCTGTCTCACTGATTTCTTTGACGCTGACGTGCTCTTTTAAAGTAATATCGTATTCGCGTAAATGTTTTTCAAAGTTCGCTGATAGCTCAGTACCCGTGGTTAAAGGCACAGAAATTAAGTTTTCGATATCCTGCGTGTCTTTCACCTGTCCGCCGATACGATCAGCAACCATGGTGACTTTTAAGCCTTTACGAGCGGTATAAATCGCAGCGGCAACGCCAGCTGGACCTGCACCAATAATCGTCACATCTTGCTGCTCTAACTGCTCAGCATCGTCATCAGCTTCTGCTAACAAGTCAGGAAACTGCTCTTGCAACTTTCCAATCAATTTTGCCGTGTCGATGAGACCATTGGCAAACGGTTTACCATTTAAGAATACCGCTGGTACACCTTGGATGTTATTAGCATCAACCTGCTCTTGGAATAGAGCACCATCAATCATCTCGTTGCTAATACCATCGTTCAATAGTGCAAACTGGTTGAGCGCTTGTACCACTTCTGGGCAACTGTGGCAAGATAGCGACACGTAAGTTTGAAACTGTAGTGGCTTATTAAAACGCTTAATCAGCTTTTGAATACTTTCATCCAATTTTAGCGTATGGCCACCGGCTTGCAAAATAGCCAAAATCAGCGAGGTAAATTCATGACCACCGGGGATACCACTAAAGACGATACCCGTATCAGTTAATTCACCATCGACATGACTGACCACTTTAAAGCTAATTGGACTTGGTAAGCTGTCATCAGTTGCTGTTGCATCAAAATTGATTTTATCTGTGGTGCCAGCGATTTTAGTCAAAAAATCAATCAACTCAGCACGCTTACTATGTTCGCCACTACCCAATACGAAGGTAATTGGACGAGTCATTTTTTCGCTATAACTTTTGATGGCATCTAATAAACTTTTATCTATCATGTTTGTTCCTCATCATTACTGGATATGTAACGGCAACTGTCATGTTGCTCGTTCAAATATAGACTATTTGGTATTAATAATTTTATCTAAAATATTATAGGCCATAAGTTTATGCCCTTTGATGTCTCTATTATCATAGGTTCTGAGGGTTTCGGCAAGCTGAGAAACTCAAACCTTATGTTTTATAAAACCAATCATTAATTATAATTAATAATTAAATATTAATCTATATGTGGATTATTCTCATGGTAACAGTGCTGTTTTTTCGCTACAATCAAATGAGGCTAATAGGAAAAACTCTTATTTCCCTCGTTGCAGATTGTCTTTTATGCAAGTTTATCAAAGAAGCTTTCTGCTACTATTAGGTCTTATCCATATTGAGCTAAATAGTGTTTTGGCTTAATAAAATCAAGTCTCAGAATCATAGCAATTCATCAAAACAATCTTACGACCATGCGCGGATGCTTACTGCAAACTTGCGCTTCATAACAAGGATGACAACATGAGAAAGACTGATACATGGCAAGATAACAAAGACATTATTGCTGAGCTTAAGCTAAAAGACAGTCATTTTGCGACGATCTTTGATGAGCATACCCAGCTAGATCAGCAGATTAATCAGTTGGATAAAAACTTGGTGACACACACCAGTCGCGATGAAGAAATTGAACTGATGAAACGACGAAAACTGCATTTAAAAGATGAGATTTATAAGATAATTGATAAAAATAAACTACAATCTCATGCTTAGCGCTTCACTTATTATCACGATGCATGAATAAAAACACTTATTGATAAATAACATAAAAAGACCCCATCAACTTATGCTGATGGGGTCTTTATTTATAATGCTGATTTAACTCAAAGTAGGATATACAGCACTACAAATATCTAAAGTATTGAGCAAGTTCGTTAAATCAAGAGTTAGATTTTACCAACAAGATCAAGACTTGGTTTTAGCGTTTCTTGACCAGCTTCCCAAGCGGCAGGGCAAACTTCGCCATCGTTTTCACGAACATATTGAGCTGCTTTCACTTTACGTAGCATGTCTTTTGCACTACGGCCAATACCACCAGCATGAATCTCAGCAACTTGAATCAAGCCGTCTGGATCAACTAGGAATGTACCGCGTTCAGCCAAACCTGCTTCTTCGATCATGACGTTAAAGCCACGAGTGATACGGCCAGTAGGATCGCCGATCATTGGGTATTGTACTTTACCGATCGCTTCTGAAGAATCATGCCATGCTTTATGCGTGAAATGAGTATCAGTAGATACTGAGTATACTTCTACGCCCAAACCTTTAAGCTCGTCGTAATGAGCCGCCATGTCTTCAAGTTCAGTTGGGCAAACAAAGGTAAAGTCAGCTGGGTAGAATAAAAAGATTGCCCAGTTGCCTTTTACGTCTTCTGAAGTGATGGTTTTGAATTCACCATTAACGTACGCATCAGCTGAAAATTCTGGGATTTCTTGATTGATAATAGACGCCATGATTGGCTCCTTTATAGTTGATTGAAATTTCTTGGTATGATTGTTTCTATTAAGCCTTTACTGCTTTGGGCTACCTGACAAACTATACGCGAATTCTATCGTTAATCCAGTTAAAAGTTTTTAATGTGATGTTTTGTTTTATTAAACTTGTTAAACTATTCTCTCTACTTTTTATCATCAGTGCATTATGCGTAAGCCACTATAGAGCATGCGTCAGTCACTATACAGCCGTTAGGTTACGTTAAGATGACATCGAGTTTGGATATCGAATTGGTACACCAAATGAATCAGCCTAATATATCGCGTTAAAAACCCATTAATAGAGAGGTTTTATGATTACTTTACGTCAACTTGAGTTTGCTTTAGCAGTGGCCAAGCACCGTCACTTCAAACGTGCAGCAGAAGACTGTAATATCTCACAATCGGCACTGAGTTTGGGGATTGCCGAGTTAGAAAAGCAACTGGATACGCAGATTTTTGAGCGTAATAATAAGCAAGTATTGATTACCCCTATTGGTGAAGACATTTTAACACGGGCGCAACGAGTTTTTTCTGAAGTCAATGATTTGACCACACGCGCCCATAGCCATCAATCGCCGCTGGCGTATCCGATGACTGTCGGTATCATTCCAACGATTGCGCCTTATCTGCTGCCAAAAGTCTTACCTGCCCTGCGAGCAAATTATCCAGAATTTCGTATGACCATCGTTGAGCAACAAACGGAGCGGTTGCTAGAGCAAGTGCGTTACGGTCATATTGATACCGCTATTATCGCGCTGCCTTATGCGGTCGATGGTTTGCACAGCTTTGAGTTTTGGAGCGAGGATTTCTTTGCCGTATTCCCAAAAGATGATGTGCATGCCAAGCTTAAGACCATCAACGCTGATGAGCTGGCTACCGCCAACCTCATGCTGCTCGGCGAAGGGCATTGCTTGACCGATCAAACCCTGTCTGTCTGTCATTTTGACCGTGCACAGATGAAATCAAGCTTTTCAGATGCTAGCTTAAACACCCTGATTCAAATGGCACTTGCCAATATGGGAACGACATTGGTGCCAGAAATGGCGCTCGACCAGCTGCATCTGCAGAACCAAAATGCGGTAGCCGTACCATTAGCAGAAAAAGGGCCACACCGCCATATTGCTTTTGTCACCCGTCTAAATTATGCCCGTGTCGATGACGTCAACTTATTGGGTAAAGTGTTTAAGCAAGCCTTTGAGGATGCTGCCAATAAAAAATAATCCGTTGATTGTAAATTGCCAACAGTCATCAAGCGAAGGTTAACGATGGACGGTTTGTCAAAAATAGATACGGCGCTTGAAGAGATTTTCACGCGCCATTTATCCGCTATAAGTAGCTATATTACGCCAGAAAACGCAAGCATACTTTGGCAAGATATCGCCATGCGTTATAACGAGCCACAGCGTGCTTATCATAGCTTGCAGCATATTCAGCAGTTGTTTGGACAGTTCGATCAGGTTAAGAATAACTTGCATGAGCCGCATATCATTGCGTTAGCACTGTTGTATCATGATGTGATATATGAACCGACGCGTTCAGATAACGAGCTTAAAAGTGCAGAATATGCAGTAGAGTCATTAACTGGTTATTTAAGTGCGGAGCAATGCCAACATATCTATACGCTGATTATGATGACGGCTAGTCATCAAATTGACAAATGGTCAAACAAAGTTAAAGAGAGAGAAGAATACAGCGATGCCGCTTATTTACTAGATATGGACTTAAGTATTTTAGGGTCATCTTGGTCGGTGTATGAACACTATTCTCACGCTGTACGCCAAGAGTATGCGCATGTCTCAGATGACGATTATCGCGTCGGACGCATGGCAGTGTTAAAAGAATTACTGGCACATCCAACGCTTTATCTGACAGATTATTACTATGAACGTTTAGAGAAGCAGGCTAGAAAAAATATTGAGCACGAAATTACGCTTTTACACGCATCTTAATAAACAGCTCACTGCCCTGCCGTGCAGGATGTGAATTATAGCTTGGCTCCATGATTTCAATATCAAAACGCTGCTCAAAACGCCGCTGATATTCAGCTATTGTACCGCCGAACGGTGGCTCTTCTCGTCCAAAGTCTTTATCAAAGAGCAAACCAATCAGCTTACCATTCGGTTTCAGTAACGCTGCCATCTGCTGCACATACTCATCACGGCGTGATGGATTTATCGCACAAAAAAACGTCTGCTCAAGCACCCAATCAAACTGATACTGCTCAGGCGATAACTCAAAAAAGTCGGCACAGATTAAATGCTCAACTGGAAAGTTAGGATAACGCTCAGCAAATGCTGCAATCGGCGCGGAGGCAAAATCTACCAAGGTGACATTGGTAAACCCTTGCTCATGTAGATAACCTACCTCGTAAGCATTGCCCGCACCCGGCACCAGAATCGCTTGCTCTTTGGCAGATTCGGGCAGTTGGTCAATATAGGCTTTGAGCGGTGGCGATACCTGTCCCATATCCCAACCGATACTGTCTTGCTCATAACGCTGCTGCCAAAATTCCGCTTGATTGACGTTTTCCATATGACATCCCTGTAGACAAACTTATTATTTAAACGACACGATTTATATCGTTATGTCTTATCATATCAGGCTTATTAGAGCGTGTCTCATTTTAAAGATGGTTATGAAAATGAGGACATGCCTTACGATTATGGATATTATTTAAATGAATCGTTTAATCTAATTTTCCCGTCTTCCCTGCCAGCATATCGTGCCAATGCTGATAATCAGGCATTGCAGTTGCCACCATTTGCCAAAAGGCACGGCTATGATTGGCATGGTGCAAATGACACAGCTCATGGACGATGACGTATTCGGTGCACGCAATAGGATAAGCAGGCAGATACACAGACAACCAAATTCGGCGCGCACGCGTGTTACAACTGCCCCAGCGCGTATGCATTTTTTTTAGGCGTATCTCATTGGCTGTCGCACCGACAATCGGTTGCCACTTTGCAAATAATGCAGGTATCGCTTCAGAAAGATGTTGCCGATAATAGGCAAGTTTTTCATCATGGTTTAAAGTGAACGGTTGCTCTTTACCCCACAATAGCAAAGTACTATCAGCAGTTAAAGCTTGCGCTAAAGGAAGTTGTTGTCGTTTATACTGCTCTAATACTTGTGGGTGGTTTGCTATCGCCCATGACACGCGCTTCATCACAGCCTGCGCAGCTTGGGCTGGGCTAATAAATAGTGGTACAGATACTAGTAACTGATGTGGCTTTAAGCGGAAATTGATATTTTTAACCCGCTTTTTGCTGATATGTAGCTCAATACCTGCTTGCGCCAAACAATGTTTAGCGCTGTCTAATAAAAACGAATGATTTGCTGGCGGTACATTCATGCTCAGAGCGCTTGCAAGTGATTATCAAACGACATCATATGATATTTACTGTTGATAAAAATACGCTCACCTTGATCTATAGTAGCAAGTTCAGCAGCTGCCAAGCTATTAACAGTTAAAGCCGCTAACTGACCTTGACCATCACTAACGATAAAACCTGATTGCTCATTATTATCTTCTGCTTTTTCAGTATTATTATTAGACAATACTGCTGCACCTGCACAATCTGGCAGGCTAACATCATCAATCAATGTACGAGTATTTAAATCGTAAATCGCTGCACAACCGCCAATTGGTGTTGTCACGCAGAGTAGGTTACGCGCACTATCGACCGCTACACTGGCGATATACTGATGAAAGCGCTGCCATTGATCATTGGGCATAATAAGCGCTTTAAAATCAGTATCACCGCGCTTATGGGTCAATAATAACGGTACATTAATATGCTTTTCGCCTTGGAATTGAATGCCTATCATCACCGTCCCATCGTCATGCATGGCTAGGTGACGCACGCTCATTTGATTGTGCTCAGGCATAATCTGCTCAAGTAAAGCGCCAGTATGACGATTAACGTAAACCAATGAAGGACGCATGCTGTCTAAATTGAGCTCTTCACGCGACGCTTGCTCGGTTTTGATACCGCCGTTAGCGATGACTAATGTCTCGCTATCAGGATGCATAATCAGCTCATGCGGACCGATACCATGCGAGTCATACTCTGCTATTTTTTTATAATTATCGTAAGCATCGTAGATACCGATTTTACCATCCAAACTTATGGTGTCATTCTCGGTCACATACAGCAATTCACCGTCTAGGCTATAACAAGCGTGTCCGTAAAAATGACGGTTGTTTGCAGCGTTAATGGCGAATTTTACTTGTCCTGTCGCAGTATCAAGCACCCAGAATTTTTCGCTCGGACGGCGCCCCATCACCACGACGTCACGACTGCTATGATTCTTCATCGTACTATCTTGATCACTAAGCACAGGCTGAACGACAATATCATGGACACGTTCAGGCATGGTCGTTTGCCAAACGATTTGTCGATCAGCATCAATACCGACCACACCAAAATCATTGTCAGCACGCTGATCATCATTTGCTAAGGCGCTATTTTTTGGCATAGACGCCACGCCGCTAACCCAACAAATGGGTCGCGTCAATACGGTGGTGGTATGTGCTGCGCTAAAGTCAGCGACACTATGATGGTTGGTATTATTCTTATCATCTAGCGATAAATGATAAGCGTGTTGCCATGCAGTAGCGGCTTGCTGACAAGCGTAACTAAACCGTGCTAGCTGGGGTGTTGGTGTAGAGGTTAACGACTGCAACTGCGAACGTATGCCTACGACATAATCCTGCAAGCGGGCATCAGCCTGACGCTGCTTGCGATAACGATGATGAATACCGACAAGCGCTACGGTACCCATTATAGTAGAAAGCATCGTCAATGCTGATGTTGCCAACAGCTCATTATTAGACTTCTTATCTTCTGGCTGCGGCTGTGATTTTTTTGCTGTCTTAGTATCGATAGAGTGCATTTTTTAATCGCCATCAGTACTGTTAAAGCCCACACGGATACCCAGCGTCGGAATCAATTGGCGCTTAATAATACGTGTAATAGTCGTGAGGTGATCAAACAGCTCTTGTTGAGTGGCTTTATCGGCGGTCCCTAAGTCTTCTGGCATTTGCGCTAATAATGTAGTGGCATCAGCAAGCGCGGTCGATAAGTTATCCGCGACTTCATTTTCATTATTGCTGCCCAAAATAGCGGTCAAAACGGGATCCGTCAGTACTTCATTCAATGTCGCCAATTTAGCATTGATAATGGCACGGCTTTGCTCTGCGGTAGCGGCTGGCAAATGACCTTTTACCTTTCCTGTTAAGCCTAACGGTTGATCGATGGCATTAGACTTCATGGTCTCAACCAACGAGAGTAAAGAATTAAACCATTGATTCAATCCTTGATCGCTGTCAGCCGTTTTATCAATAGCTAATAGATTAGTGGCATTTTGCTGCCAGTTTTTCTCAATATCTTTTAGGCGCGTGCTCAAAGCACTGCTTGCACTAATCACATAAGCACATTGAGCAGCATCCAGACTGTCATTGGCATATAACGCTTCTTCTAGTCCTGGCACCCCTTGCACGATGGCGCTCTCGTTAGCCAATTGCTCGGCGGTGAGCTTAGGATTGGCAGCGATTAGATCGGCAACGCCACTGTGTACCAGACCGCGCTCATCAGGATAGTAATTGATATATAAATTACTCATGCTGGCGGTCGCTGGGCCAAAGTTAATCATCTCAGCGCCTGCCCATGCTTGTGCGAGCACTAGCCATTGATCGCGCAGTGCTTGCAGCTCATCACCGCTGACTGGTGCTTGCTGACAATGCTTTTGTGCCAAATCATGCAATAAATCACTCTGTTTTGCGGCATCCGCATAGGCTGGAATGACAATGTCATTTGCCACATGGGTCAAATAGGTCTTTTCAGTCTCAGCACTAATATCAACAGCGGTAATTTTATCTCCACTACTATCTTTTTCTGCTGCGCTGGTAGATGCCGCACTGTCTTGCGCAACTTTTTGGCTATCTACTTCTGGCGATTTATTGTCATCAGCCGGTTTAACACAGCTGATCAGCAAGCCTGCGCTTAAGGCCGATAAGGCCATCGCTAAAGCATGGTTTATTTTCATAAATTTCTCAATATTATTATCAATAATGGTTTAAATTCTACTCTTTACAAGCTCTAGTCTCTAGTCTCTAGTGTTTGATTGGGCGGATAACCTTATCAACACTTACTTATTTTCTCAGTTATTACTCAGTCATTTAGCATAGGTAAATGACATTATCTCTATAATGACTGTAAGAACGCATTCAATTCAGAACGACCTTGTTTGTCGAGTTTGAGTACTTTTTGCTGTTGCTTTTGGGCTTCACCGCCGTGCCATAGCACCGCTTCCATCAACGTACGGGCGCGACCATCATGCAAAAATGTCGCTTGTGGATCGACCGTTTGTGCCAGACCAATGCCCCATAAAGCAGGCGTACGCCATTCATAAGAATTGGCTAAAAACTCGACTTGGATATTTTTTGCGGGCAATTTCCCAGCAATCGTGCGATCGGCAAGATCATTACCCATATCATGTAATAGCAAATCCGTATAAGGATAAATCACTTGTCCATGCTGCTCAAGATGGTCATCGTCGGTTTTTGGCAACTGATATCTTGGCGTATGGCAACTTTGACAACCCATATCATAAAAGCGTTTTTTACCTGCTAATACTAGCGTATCGTCAGCATCACGCCGATGCGGTACTGCCAAATTGCGCGTATAAAACTCCACAAACTTAGCCACTTCATCGTTGACTTCGACGGGCGGCTTACCATTGCCTTGCTCATCAGCCCCAGTCGTCGCATTCATACAAGCCGTCTGTGTCGGCATACAGGATTCATGAGGACGTATATTTGAGGTCAAGCCCATGTCTTCATTAAAAGCACTTTGGTTTTGAGTAATCAGCTTGGTTTGCCCTGCTTTCCAGCCAAAGCGTCCAAGAGCATGCTTGCCAGTCTGTGGATCCATGACCCAATTGAACTTGCCACTGATATCGCCATTCGTACTGTTTTTATTATCAACCGCTTGTTTTTTAATCGCTTCATCCGGTATTTGCTCAAGTAATCCAAGCCCAATCATCGGTAAAGCCACTCGCGGCGACACCATCAAATCATCATCAAATGCCCCATAACCCGGTTTGGTTAAATTAAAGGTGGGCGCACGCAATGTTTCGATATGACCATCTGCAAAAGTAACGGGCTTGTCTGTCCATTGCACCGCGATTCTGGCTTCAGCAGGCACACCTTGGATACCTCGATCTTGTAACTGACCACCATACATAGGGTGAACGACTTTTTCGATAAGTGAGTTTTGCAGTTGCTGACGCTGCTCATCGGTGGTCGCTGGCATCGCAAGGCGAATAAGCAAACTATCGGCATCGTCATCACTGGTCATAGGTGCATGACCGCGACCGTCCTTGACATGGCACGACTGACAGGCAGCAACATTGAACAATGCGCCCAAACCATCGCGGCTGTCGGTACTGGCAGGGGCAATCACCCACGGTTGCCGAAAGAATGCATTACCAATAAAAAAATGCCCTTTTCGTGATGCCGTCAAGTTTGATGAAGGTTTAGAGTAACTCTCAGCGCTGCTAATACTGATTCCTGTATCACCACCTTGCTTGACCTCTTGCGGATCAAAGCTTGCCAATTGCTGCATTGATAAGCCAGCGAGCGTTTCGATGGTTTGGAGGCGTTCAGGTGTTAGCGTTGGGTTGTCACCATTATTAATGGCAGATTTTTCGTTTTCAGAAATATCATCAGACACACTGTCCGTCGGCTGACAAGCACTAAGGGATAGCACACACAGAATACCAAGCGTTGGCTTTAACAGGGTGGTTTTGCTGACAAAAGACGCATAAAAAGAGGTAGGGGTTTTGGCTTTAAAGATATTTGTGGCGTTCATCGTGGTGTTCATAAAGAGTACCTTAGTTCTAATCTAGAACCATTAAAATCGCATGCTATAAAGTGTTTCACTTCTAGTCGATAAGGTACAGCAATGTAATGACGTACTGACCTATCAGGCTATTTTAATATGGTAAAAAAAACACGCCGCCAACGGTAGTCGACAACGTGTGTATTATACCTAAATTATTTTTCCATGAAAATAATTCTCATTAGCTTATAACGACTTGTCAGGCATTATCGATCAATGCTATGTCGGTCAATACTATGTCAATCACTGCTATGTCAATCACTGCTATGCTTGCTGTTAAGCCAGTAAATTCGTGATCGGTTAAAACTGCGAACCTGCGTCAGCATCTAAATTGTCAATACCGACCGCTTTTGCCGCATTTTCGATACCAGCTGTCAGCTCTTGTAAGCTAGTGATACTATTTTCAATCCAGCTACGACGGGTATTTTGCTCTTCAGCTGAAATACCTTGTTTGCTTACTTGACCAGCGGTGGCAATCATTTGATCAACTTTGATGCCTTCTTTTTCACCTTTTTCAACAATCACATTAAAGGCGGATTCTACCTTGGCAAAGTCAGTCGCCAATTTATCAGCCGCTTCTTTGTTGTTCGTATCGACTAGATAGTTTTTAACACCATAACCACCAACGCTCTTACCAGCGACTGTCTTATAGTTGCCGTTAAAGACATTTTGAATACCACGGGCATTATTGGCATAGCTTAGATGGGTCAAATCACTGAAGCATTCGTGCTCATCTTCGGTAGAGCCCGTTACAAACGCAACCTGTATACGCTCAGAAGCAAGCTCACCCAATGCTAGGCTGCCCATCTGATACATGATCTGGCGTAGACCATTATCGTATTTGCGAGCCATCAGGTCGCTACGTAAGGTATTCTCACTCTCAGGCTGCCACTCAGCTTCCATTGCAGTCAAATCATCAACCAATAATTGAGTCGCTGCTTTTAAGAACGCGCCACGACGCTCACATATACCAGCATCTTCATTGACCGTCTCACCGCTGGTACATTGACCCGCTTCAGTCGCATAATCAGTCACTGGACGATTGCCTGCACCCTCGCCAACACCGTTGGTATCTTGTCCCCATAGCATAAACTCAATCGCATGGTAGCCGGTCGTCACATTGGCTTCACTGCCACCAATCTCATTCATTTCTGCTAACAGCTCAGGAGTGATAGTACTGGTATCTTGTTTGATACTACCGACTGTAATGCTATCGCTATTGATGATATTGTCTTGGCTATTGTATTCACCTTCATAGCCATCACTAACGTAATCAATCAGCGCCTCATCAAGTGGCCAAGCATTTACCTGTCCTTCCCAACCATCGATACTACCGAGTGCTCGTTTATCATTGGCTGTCACAAAGCCTTCATCAAAACGGAAGATCTCAGTTTGCGAATACGGCTGGCGCGCGGCTTTATACGCCGCTTTTGCCGCATCAAGGTTTGCTTGGGTTGGTGTTGTCACATATGTCTCTACTGCCGTTTGCAAGGCTTTAGCAGTATCTAGCGAATCTTTATAAGCCGCATGCGCCATGTTTGCATAGCTGATCATCAGTCTATCGGTATAAGCTTGATCAACCGCTGATAGTTTCGTCGTATCTGCAGCGGTTGTGTCTTGCACCGCTGTTTGCGTATCGGCGGTAGAGTCCGTGTCTTCCTTGGCTTGCTTGGTACAACCCGACACCATTAACAACCCTGCAAGCGCAGCAGCTAAAGTAGTTGGTAAAATCTTACGGCTCGTTACTGTGGTAATCGTCATACATATCCTCAAAAAGTATCGCAAAAGAAAAATGGGCTTTGAATAAAGAGCATTAGGGCATATCCTCATTTTAAATAATGCTGATGAAAATGAGATAAATGACAGTCAAACGAGAAAAACAGTGCCCATAATATCAAAATATCAAAATATCAAAATATCGACCAGAATTTGACATTATTAGACAAAGTTTAGCTATTTTTATTCCATTTAGAAAAGCCTCAAATGAACTGACAACCTACCCTAGTATCGCCACAATAACAAAGCTTTGTAAATTATAGTGTTATTGATAATCATTATCAATATTTAATTAATATTAATATAACCATTTAGCTAACGATTGTCTTATAAATAAAAATACGAAAAACAGCTCTAAATTGATTTAAAACTAACGGAATCCTGATTCCTAAGATCATTTTGAATTTGAAATCTAAATGTCAGGCATAAAAAAAGGCCAGTTTATCACTGACCTTTTTTAACACTATAATGACAGCTAGACCATCGTATGAATTAACGTACGTTGTTTGGCGCATTGATGGTTAATTCAACACGGCGGTTTTGCTGACGACCATACTCAGTGCTGTTATCAGCAACTGGACGAGACTCACCATAAGCGACAACATTGATACGGCTAGAAGCCACACCGCGTGCGCTTAAATAGTTCGCTACTGCGTAAGCACGATCGCGTGACAGCTTCATATTATAAGCATCAGAACCTTTGCTATCAGTATGACCAGCAACCGTTATCGTGTTTTGGTTATATTCATTTAGCGTTGATGCAAGCTTATCAAGCGTTGGTCTAAATGATGGGTTTAAAGACGCATCATCAAATGAGAACGTGATGTTGCCTGGCATTACTAGGTCAATATTACCGTTCGCATTTGGCGTAACGGTTACACCCGTACCAGCCATTTGCTGCTCAAGCTGCTTGGCTTGACGCTCCATGTAGTAACCAACACCAGCACCCAAAGCTGCGCCAATCGCGGCATCACGACCTGTGTTATCACCACCTGTTGCTTTTGAAATTGCACCGCCGCCTAAAGCACCTGCCAATGTACCAATGGCAGTTTTGTTCAAGCGTTGTTGTCCAGTGTTTGGATCAGTAGCACAACCGCTAAGAGCTAGACCTGACGCTACTGCTGCAATCATTAATGTATTACGCATAATATTTCCTCTTAAGTTTAAAAAATTATAGACAAAGTGTGCTTTTTATAAATATTTTCTGTTAATTCCATCTACATGCTTAATATACACTCGTCATTATTATGGCAATTACAATCTAATCATGTGTAATATTTTGTCACACCTGTGTATGAGAAGTGCAGAATGATTTAATGAGACTTTCACAATGATTGGATACGTTTGTGTTCTCATTTTTAACTATCCATTAGCGCAAGGTGTTATCACAAGTCACGTTTACACTCGTACACTCTGAACCGTTTCTGCTAAAATTGTGCAATAAAGCTGGCAATGAATCATTTATATACTAATAAGACTGACCGAAAAGGATTTAGCATGCGATTGACATCCACTATTCGAAAAATACACGAACGCAACCCTAAATTAGGCAAAGCCGTTTCACTTGCGACAGCGACTGGGGTTATTGCAGCCAACAGCTTCGGTGGTAGTATTCCCTTATGGTTAATGGGTGTCGGCAAAGTCATCACCGGTGCTCCTATCGCAGACAAAGCGGTCATCAAAATCGCGACTTATTGGATCAGTGGCAACAGTGCCTTGATCGATGACATGTTGCCACGTAAAGATTGGCGCATCAGCTTACCCGATGACGTTCACATCAATGGCAAATATTTGCTGGTCAGCAACCATCAGTCTTGGGTCGATACCAGTATCGTGCAGTACATTAGTGAAAAACGCTTGCCATTGACACGGTTTTTTACCAAATTTGAACTGATTTACATTCCAATTGTGGGTCAAGCCTTTTACTTTTTAGACTTCCCAATGATGCGTCGGCATTCTAAAGAAGCCGTCGCTAAAAACCCTGCTCTACAAGGCAAAGACATCGAAGAAGCCAAACGTGCCTGTGCCCTGTTAAAAGACAAACCTTTTACTTTGTTAAATTACTTAGAAGGTACGCGTTTCACCAAAGCCAAACATGCAAAGCAACAGTCTCCTTATATGCATTTATTGAAGCCACGGGCAGGCGGCCTATCTTTAGCCATTAACGCGCTAGGCGAAGACATCGATGGCATGCTAGATATGACCATCGTTTATCCTGATGGTGTGCCAAGTTATAGTGATTTGTGGAAAGGTAACATCAAGCGTTTGGGCGTCGATGTGCGTTATATTGAGATGCCTGATGCATTATTTAACGGTATTAAAAATGGTGGTTACGAAAATGATGACGCGGTAAAATCTCAAATGTTTGATTGGGTAGAGCAAATTTGGCAGCAAAAAGATCAGCGTATTACCGATATGTTGGCTGAGTTTGAAACAAACCCTAAAGCTCCGAGCGCTTAGAGACATCGTTAACAGAGCAACGGCATACAACAGTGAATTACTTTAAGTCGTTTTAAAACTACGATTGAGCGCTGTTGTTTAAAATGCTAACTGTAAACCCCAACTCATAAATGATAATGCGTAATTATAATGAAAGATGGGTTGTTTTTTGGCTCTATTCATTGATAATGTGAATAGTCATGAGCCCATGACTTTTTGACCGTTAGTGACTTGATAGCCCTGTACTATTTGAGCCGCTTATTTTTCGTGCTATTTATCATTTATAAGGTTTGACTGTGCCCGCTTCCTCTTCTACTAGCCTGCCTCTAGACTCAGCGCCTGTATCCAATCAGCCGCCTAATAATACGCTGCCACCGCCAAACCGACCAACGCCAAATCGCTTAAAACTCACTTACGATATCGTGATGATTATTGCCATCAGTATCGATCTATTATTGATTAGTATTGATGCTATCTTGATGAGTAGCTTTAGTAGCAATGCCGCAGGATGGCTCAGTATTAGCGATGCTCTCAACTGGTATCAAAATACCTTACATGAGCCTTTACGTACCGCTGGTGGATTTTTTACCCTATTTTTGATCTTTGAGCTACTGCTACGTTGGGCGATTGCGATTAAACAAAACGTCTACTATCGCTGGTTCTTTTTTCCTTTTGTACATTGGTATGAAGTATTGGGGTGCTTTCCGCAGCTGCGTGCCTTACGTTTATTCCGAGCGGTCATCATTGGGCGACGCTTATACCAACTTGGTTACCAAGTGCTGCCGCAGCCATGGATTAATCGGATTAGGTTTTATATCGACTTACTGTTAGAAGAGCTGTCCGACCGCGTCATATTGACGACTATCCAAAACTTTCGGCAGCAACTGACCGATCCTAAAACGCATAAATCCTTTATTGAATCAACGATAGCTCGTAATCGTAACGAGATTGAGGCAGCAGTGCTGTCGATACTGCGCACAGAGCTAGCACCAAAACTACAGGAGTTGACGGCAGCATCAGGTGGCGGCAGTATATTAGCCAGCGAGATGGGCAATGCTATTGAAGAGGGTTTAGCTAATACGCCTGAGCTGCGTCGCTACCTACGCATGATACCGATTGCCGGTAGCTTGATTGAATCACAGTTGCAACACGTCGGGCACAATATAGGCGAAAACGTCGTTTACGCACTCAATAAACGCCTTCTAGACCCTGAACGCCTCGATTCATTGATGGTAGCGATTGCCAACGGCATTGCCAGTATCGATACGGATAATACTGCGTTAGATACCTTGATTTCGAGTATCATCGATGACAGTTTGACAGAATTTGAAGCGCAGGTAAAAGTGCAGCAGTGGAAGCATCAAGAGATGCTTCATCTATAATTCATACTGCTAATAGCACGCCCTGCCTACAAAACATTAGGCTTGGCAAGCAAATGAATGGTATGACTCGATAATAAAAACAACACCGTGGATACAGCGACAGAATTATCTCTTGAGGATTTATATATGACAGTTTCAGATAATGACAGCCAAGGCTCGAGCGCCGCACCAGCATTGGCATTTTATGGCAAGATGCTGACTTTTTCACGTTTGCAATTTAGCACAGATGATTTAAGTGCGATAGACGCCCAGCTTGCCGCAACGCTTAGTAATAAATCTAGCAATATCCCTATCCTTATCGATAGCGAGGTTGAACAAGATCTCTCAGCATTGGTAGAGCTTTTATGGTCGTGGGGCTTACAACCTATTGGCGTCGTGACTGGCACACTAGATGCGCAAGCCCGTGAACAGCGATTGGCCATCTTCCCTGCTGATGGCAAACGTATTGAGCGTATATTACCTAGCAAGAAAGCTGCAGCTCAAGTAAGCAAAGCTCCCGATGATAAGCATACAGAATCAGCCAGCATCAATTCAACCAGTAACAATTCAGACAGCACCAATGATACTGCAGCCATCAGCGAGTCAAACACAGAAACAACGATAGCAACCACCACAGCAGAGACATTGGTGAGCGCTGAGCATATTACCAGCCTAATTTACGATCAAATGCTACGTTCAGGACAAAGCCTGAATCACGTGGGCGGTGATTTGATTTTGACCAATAGTGTCAATAGCGGGGCGGAAGCGATTACCGATAACAGCTTGCACGTTTACGGTCGTGCCCAAGGACGCTTGGTTGCTGGTGCTACCGGTGACAAAGATGCTCGTATTTTTTGTCAAGTTTTTAACCCTTCTTTGGTGTCAGTGGCGGGAACTTATTGCTTACGAGACAACTTACCTGAGCACGTGATTGACAAATCTGTACAAGTAAGATTTGTAGAAGGTGAAGGCTTAGTATTTACGGTAATGGATGACGCTTAAATTCTTTTACCGTTAAGAACGATAAATTCATTCATGATTTTTATAAATGTAGACAGGCTAAGCCGATTTTCATCATACATGACGCTTATTAAAAAACGTTTATTAGAAAATCTCAACAGTAGACGTTTAGACAGCGCACTTAATATTATAGTAAGTTTATTTAACAAAAGTGTTCTATGATGAATCGCTAGCTCTGCCACTATCTACACTACTCGTCAGCGTCTATTTTATTATTCACAATAGGCAATATTGACCAGAAAATTCTAGGTAGCACCGCTTTGTGATCCATATATAAGCTGTTTTTCTGCTTTACTATGGACGTGCTATAAATTTTTGTTTATTTATGCTAGGCTACCTTCGCAGGTAGTGTATATATAGCATGTGAATAATGTGCAATTGCGCTATTTTTTTATATAAAAGATATCCCATTGATTCATAGGAGTGTGCCATTGTGGCGAAGATAGTTGTAATCACTTCAGGTAAAGGCGGTGTGGGCAAAACCACGACAAGTGCCTCTTTTGCCGCAGGTTTAGCATTGCGTGGCTATAAGACAGTCGTTATCGATTTTGATGTGGGTCTACGTAATCTAGACTTAATCATGGGTTGTGAAAACCGAATTGTTTATGATTTTGTTGATGTCATCACTGGTAGCGCACGCTTGTCGCAAGCACTGGTCAAAGACAAACAGCTTGAAAACTTGTATATCCTACCCGCCAGTCAAACGCGTGATAAAGACGCCCTGACAGACGAAGGGGTGGCAGAGGTTATGTCTGAGCTGTCTAAACAGTTCGACTATATTATCTGTGATTCACCAGCTGGTATTGAGCGCGGTGCACAACTCGCCATGTATCATGCTGATGAAGCGATCATCGTCACCAACCCTGAGATTTCTTCAGTGCGTGACTCAGACCGTATTATCGGTATCTTGCAAAGCCAGACCAAAAAGGTTGAAGAAAACCAAGGCTCTGTACGTGAGCATTTGATTATTACTCGTTATAATGCTGAGCGTGCAGCAGCCAACGAGATGATGGACATTGATACCATTTCAAATGATATCCTAAAAGTTCCGTTACTTGGGGTTGTTCCTGAAAGTCACTCAGTGCTTGAAGCATCTAACCATGGTGAGCCAGTTATTCATTATACCGATTCAGTTGCTGGTCAATGTTATGATGACATCGTCGCCCGCTTCTTAGGTGAAGAACGCCCACTACGTCATATTGACGTGAAGAAAAAGAGTCTATTACAGCGCTGGTTTGGAGGTCAATGATGACGAAGAAAAAAGGATTTTGGAGTAGCCTATTTGGTACTGACGACAGTGGTAGCGCAGGTAGCGCTAATATGGCTACTGAGCGTCTTAAGGTTATCGTTGCGAGCGAAAATCGCTTAAACAACCGCTTAACAGCTGATCGTATCGAAAAAATGAAACGTGAGATTTTAGAAGTGGTCAACAAATATGTCAATGGCGTACAGATTGATGATGTGAATATCAATCATCGTTCTGAGGACAGCCTAGACGTATTAGAGATGAATATCAGTCTACCTGAACACAAAAAATAAGCGCTGTCTTAGAAAAACAAAAAAGCCCTAAGTATCATCACTTAGGGCTTTTTTATATTGCATGAAATAGTAGGTTTACCTATAGCAGCCTACGATTATTTTGATACCATTATTTTATACGCGCTATCAAATTGTCTTTTTTGACAAACTGATGATATAGAGCAGCACCGATATGAATAAGTGTAAAGGCAATAATGGTCGGCCAAATAATATCAGTATGCAGGTCATTATAAAAGCGTGCCAACCCTCTATCTGGTGTGACAAATACAGGGATTTGAAACAAGCCAAAAATATCGACGGGGCGTCCACCATAAACGGACATCAGCAAACCAGCTATTGGCATTGCAATTAATAAAGCATATAAGCCAAAATGCGACAGTTTAGAGGCTAATAACTGCCACTTTGGCATCGGTACAGGTGGCGGCGCCTTAATAAATACACGATTAAGCACCCGTGCTATCATCCAACATAACAAACTAATACCAAACGCTTTATGCAACCCAATATAAAGATTGTTATCCAAATTATCGTACAACAGAATCATTATCCACGTAACCAACAGTAAAACTGCACTGATCCAGTGAAATATCCGGCTGCTGACTGGCCACTTTGACACATTTGAATTGGTACTATTCATGAGCTGTCCTATTACCCTCATCACTAATTATCTATCATCAATGTTATAGACAAAACAACCACTCATTCAACGATTAGCAATCATCAAAGTAATTGGATAACCCTATTTCTCTGATAGTAGAAATAAACCCCGATATAAGCGAGATGCTATCTGTCTAAATCGACCAATTGATGCGCAATTTTGTCTAAGTCGGGCACCAAATAAGCCTTATCATCAATCATAACCGTTTGGAAAAGATAGGATAGCATAACGTTTTCATCAAAAGGTAGGGCTGTTTTGTCGCTGTCTATATTATCGGCATGCTTAGGGCTGTTAAATTGCTCAGGAACGTCAATATCTTTGACCTCAGAAATACGCACTTGTCGCTGGTGCAGCTCGCCTGCCGTTTGTAAAGCTAAACGATGATCGGTAGTATTGCCCTCTAATACAATCATGGTATCTGGCATTTGATCCTGTGGTAGCAGATGACATACCACTACCTTTTGCTGCTGCCATTCATAGGTTGCCGTGCGCTCATTATAATCATCCACACTCAAAATCAGGCTGCTTGGAATAAGCCAGTCAGGTTGGTCAAATGCTGGCACAATAGTGACATCAAGCATACCGTTATTCGTGGTCAGTAAACTCACTGCCTCAAACGAATGTTTCAAAATTTGTTTCATACATCGCTCACAATCAGTTAATGCAAAGAGGCTACTACTAATCTTTCATCAATATAATCTGTTAGTTTTTGTGCTAAATCCGCTGGACTGCCAATAAAACCACAATACCCTGAATCAATAATCGCCTGAGGTTGACTTGGGCAAGCGCTTAAGCTGGGATCTTGTACCCACAATTGACTGTTATTCTCTTGAATAAGATCCAGATACTGCGAACCATCATTACCCATGCCAGAAAATATAATATTGATAAGCTCGCTACCATAAACGTCGCTGGTGTTTTTGAGAATCTGACCAATCGCGGGCTTATACTCACCCTCCCAAGCTTGCTCTAGCAATATGACTCGACCGGTAGAGTCACAAACAATTTGTTTATCAATAGGAGCTATAAGACACTGTCCTGCTCTTAAACGCTGCGAAGAAGTAATCACCTGACAATGCCAGTCATTATGGCGATTCAGGATGCGTGGCAGTGTGCCAATCATCGTTTTATTAAAATGGTGCGCCAGCAAAATACACACCGGTAGCGTCGCCGACAAGTTATCCAAAAATTCTTTTATAGCACTAGGCCCACCCATAGAAGCACCCAAAAATACTACGTAGCGCCAGTCTGCATCAGCATTATCAGGTTTGTGCACGGGTGCATCCATTAAAACGGGTAATGCCAACATATGTGCCAGCTTACGCTTTAATTTGCGCTGCCATTTGGCATATTGCGGCGCTTCATTTAAGTAAGGTGCTTGACTAAAACCCACCAACACCGCAGCAGGCTTAGATGCCGTGGTCGCGGCTACCACACTGTCGTCGTAATCACTATCTATTAGCCAGATGTCAATCGAGGTATCAGAGCGCCCCTGTTTTTCTTGCAGTTGCGCCCGTGACATACAGCCAACAAGGCTAAAACCACAACTGCGTACAGTATCTGAAAAGGCCATACGCTGATGATGGTCTTCTGCCACTACCATCACCTTAATATCGTCCTTGTTTTTTCCTCTTAGCGCCAAGACACGTGCATTATCCTTCATAAGTTACGCTGACCTTTTGACCCAGTATGTGCTGGATTTTATTAAGTAGCTCTTGTTCTTGGAATGGCTTACCCATGTAATCGTTCACGCCAATCTCTAGTGCACGCTCACGATGCTTTTCACCTGTACGTGATGTGATCATGATGATTGGGATATGTTGTAAGCGCTTGCTGTGTCTCACTTGAGTAGCCACCTCGAAACCATCCATGCGTGGCATCTCAATGTCGAGCAATATCATGTCTGGTATCATGTCTTGTAATATCTCAATTGCATCGATACCATCTTTTGCCACGGCCACAGTAAACCCTTGGCGCTCTAAGAAACGTGACGTCACTTTACGTACGGTAACAGAGTCATCAACCACTAAAATAGTAGACTTAAACTCTAAACGACTCCGTTTAGCATCAGCAGATTGCGAGATATTTTTGACCAACTGCGCATTACGCATCAAAGCAATCAGGTCTAAGATAAGCATTACTGAACCATCGCCCATGATAGTCGCTGCTGAAATACCTGGTAGATTCGATAACTGTTGTCCTAGAGGTTTGACCACGACTTCAATACGTGACCCTGCAATCTGATCAACCTGTAATGCAATATTTTGTCCGCTACGATTCTTAATGATAATAAGTGGCAAACTGGTATTGGTATTAACGACCAGCTCATTCAGCTCATTGCCTGACAAAATCTCATTTAAATAACGCACTCGATAATCAACATCTTCAAAGTTCAACGTTGCATCGCCTGACTGATAATAGTCATAAAGCTTTTCTGGATTAATTCGTACCACACGCTCAATCTGTACTAAAGGTATCGCATAATAGCGATCCGCGGCACGCACAACCAATGCATCAGATACCGCAACCGTCAGTGGTAAGCGCATCGTAAAGCGTGAGCCTTTACCCAGCTCTGAGACAACCGATACAGCACCACCTAATTGACGAATCTCGCTGATGACCACATCCATGCCCACGCCACGTCCAGAAATCTGCGTCACTTGCTTACTGGTACTCAATCCAGCATGGAAAATATACTGCATGATATCAAGATCTGTTAGGCTGTTATCATTGGCATCAATCAAGCCTTGAGAAATGGCTTTGTTACGAACGGCTTCTACATCGATGCCGCGACCGTCATCTATTAACTGAATGACAATCTCACTACCTTCTCGATTTACCTCAAGAGTAATGCGACCACTACGCTCTTTACCTGCTTTTAAACGCGTTGAGGTATTTTCGATACCATGATCGACGGCGTTACGGAGCATATGTTCAAGCGGTGAAGTGATGCGCTCTAGAATGGTTCTATCCATCTCATCATCGGCATTGATGATCGTTAATTCGACAGATTTATTCAGCTCATTGGCAGTTTGTCGTACGATACGCTCAAGACGTGGCGTTAAGCGCGTAAACGGCACCATACGTGAATTCATAAGCCCATCTTGCAACTCGGTCTGTGTACGAGACAGCTGTAATAAAAGGCTTTCACTGTCTCGTGTTTTTTCTAATAAAGTATGATTAATATCAATCAAATCTGAGGCTGACTCTGTCAAAGATTTGGATAACTGATTTAAAGAAGAATATTGATCCATCTCTAGAGGGTCAAACCCTTCATGATTAATCAGCTCATCGTCTATCTGCGACAAGATCTGCGCCTCAAGCTCGATTTCCATTCGACGTAACTGATCAGCCAAGCGCTGTACCGTAATACCCATATCTTCGATACTATTGGTCAAGCTACTCATGCCCATATCGATACGAGCACGGTTGATGGCTGACTCACCAGACAGGTTAATCATATGCTCGATCAAACCACCTGAGATACGAATCATCTCATTATTATTGGCACTCTGATCTTCCTCACCCGTACTGCTGAGCATAGAGGGCATCTCGCTAATATCTTTTGCCAGATACTGTGAGTCTTGCTGTTCTCTAGCAATAAAGAGCGCTTCATGCTGCGATTGTAGGGATTCTTTAGGAATTTGCTTTAAGCTGTCAGGATTTTTACTAAATTGCTGCAATGCCTCAATCAATAGCGCAGGCGTCGGTGGATTGACATGTTGTCTAAGGATAGATATTGCATCAGCAAGCCAGTCATGACTGGCAACCAGCAACTCCAATACTTTTTTGGTAGCAGGACGACGATTATCTACAAAATCTGTATAAACCGATTCCATTTCATGTGCCAGATCAGCGATACCAGCTGCGGTGACCATTCGTGCGCCACCTTTGATGGTATGCAAATCACGCTGCAATGCCTGTAATGCTGTCGTATTATTGGTATCTGTTAAGAACAGTTGCAGATACTTATTACGATTGGTAAGCTCTTCAGCTTCTTCTAAAAACACCGACAATATATCAGGATCTGGCAAACCATTCGCCCATGACTGTTTAATCATCATGTCTAGGCTCAAGGTATCAGATACGTCAGCGCTGAGGTGAGCGTTGTTAGCCACCCTATTTTGTGCTTCAGGTTCGAAGTGGGTTTTCGGTATAGGTATGATTAGCTCTACCGTTTCTGGCAAGGCTTGGGCTTTTACAAACTGTTGTAACTGCTCTATCAGCGCTGAAGCAAAAAATGATTTTTTATGATTTACGATATGCAGTACTTGCAACGACATTGTGTCTTGCACTATTTGCATTATTTCAAGCCATTGTGGTGTCGGTATTCTTCTATTCTCTACAAATGCTTCATAGACACTTTCAGCTTCATGGGTCAGATCACCAATACTACGAATACCTGCCATTCGCGCACCACCTTTGATAGTGTGCAGATGGCGCTGTAAAACTTTTAGCGCATTTATATTGCTGATATCAGCACGCCACTTATTAAAACTCTCATCCAGCGCGGCATCGAGCTCTTGAGCTTCTTCTAAAAATATCTCTAATAGCTCAGCATCAGTATCAATAGATTCAAGCTGTAGCTCAGGTGCTGCAACGGCTCTCACGACAAAGATACCCTCATCACCATTGCTATCATCGTCTTGGTAAATACGTTGTAGATCTTCAATAACTTGTTGGTCAATCTTCAATGACGTGCTACCAGCCAATGCATCGAACAAACCAACCAATTGAGCATGACCAGCGTGTAAAACCGCTTGGGTATCGATATTTCTTGCTGTATCAATATTATCACTCAAATAGGCATAAGCATTACCCAACTCATTAAGAATAAAAGTGAATTTTGGAAACGCTTCTGCTTTATTGGCTAAGTAAGCTATTTGCGATATTTGCTGCGATATATAGCCCTGAACATGTGCTGTCTCAGAATGATTAAGTGCGTCATCTAATTCCCACTCAGCATCCAATAGTTCATCAATATTACTGTCTAACAACTGCTCTATCGTTGGTTTGTTATCAGCCGTGACCTTATCATCGCTAATGACGTATTGCTCACCAAGCATAGCTTGCAATGAGGCTATATCTTGCTGACTTTGTGCATCTTCGATCGATATATTTTGTGGCTGAACGTTTTGCTTATAGTTGTTTAAATAACCGTCCATTAGCGTAGCAGACTTCGCCAATGCTTCTAGATGTTGAGCATTCATGGCAGTATCTTGCTGCTGCAGTAGCTCTAAGCTATGCTCTATCGTTGCGCTAACCTCGCTGATCGCTGCTAAAGCACTAGAACCTGAAGCCCCTCGCAAGGTATGAAATGCGCGGACAATCTCATCCGTCACTTCAATATAAGACTGATCTTGATGCTCATCAACGAATTGGTCAATATCTTGCAACAGTCCTTCTGCTTCGTCGATAAAAATCTCACAAAACATTTTTTCTTCTTCGCTTTGCGGTGCTAAATAAATAGGCGCTTCTGCTATCATTTCATTGACAGAATTAATCGTCTGCAGCGTGGTATCTATCTCTGTATTAAGATTATCTTGGGTCGGGCTATGCTCATCAATAGCAGGCGATGGTACTGACGCTTGGATGGTCTCATCCTCAGAACTATTTGATGCTTGCTCATACAAAGCAGAATAGCTAAATTCGTCCCCTTGCTGTTTGCTATAAGCATTGGCGCATGCGATCCATAAAGGCACCATCGCTGGATAATTTTGGCTGTCATTTTCAAATACTGTTAGCATCGCAGGATAGGCAGCTAGCACATCAGCAATAAGCTGACGCATATCTGCTGAGACAGTCACACTATGATCCAAAATGCGATTAAGCATATTTTCTATAGCCCAAGCCAGCTCAGCCGTATAATTTGCACCGACCATACGACCGGAACCTTTTAAGGTATGGAACCCTCGACGAATATCCACCAATCCGCTTAAGTCGGCTGGCAATAATCGCCAATCTTCATATAAAGGTACAATCTCAGCCAATACTTCATCAGCTTCTTCTAAGAATATCTCTTTAATATCAGGATCGGCATCATGAGCATCTGCCGATAGCTGCTCGGTTTCTTGCATAAAAGGTTTGAGTATCGCTGGAATATCAATAGCAGATAAGGAAGCAACAGCAGTGCTCTTTGTACTATCAGTAGTTGTCTCGTTTGACTCATTACTCATGTCGAGAGCAGTTAGCAGTTCAGCATCATCATCAAATGGATGCGATAGTTCTAATGCTGAGTCTGAATCAGCAGTGACAGCATCTAATATGGTCAGCCCAGCATTGATAGGTTGCTGTGTCATGAGATTATGGCTTTGTAGAATAGTAATAGCAGGATCAAAGCTTGGAGATTGTTGCGCTTCAAAATCTACCACTAATGCTGGTAGCCGTTTTGCCGTATCCATTACCAGATTTACGACGTCATCTGTGACAGGCAGCGTCTTATCTAAAAGACGATTGAGAAGATTTTCGATTGACCATGCCATCTCGCTGATGCTAAAAGCCCCAACCATACGTCCTGAGCCTTTTAAGGTATGGAACCCTCTACGCACTTCAGTGAGTGGGGTTAAATCCTTTGAATCTTGCTGCCAAATAGGTAAAAAGTCTTCTAAATCAGCAATGACTTCCGTCACCTCTTCGATAAAGATGTCACGAATCTCTGCGTCCATCTCAAAATTATCAGGCTTAACTTGCTCACGAGCACGCGTTAATGCGTCACTCTCCGTACTATCACCATCAGCCGTATCTTGCCCTACCACACGCTCATGATCTACATCAGTCAAAGCTTGGTTAGCAACATCATTTTGACTATTAGCAGGAGCAATCTCGCCACTATCATCGTAACGCAATACGTTGGTCGCTACGGATTTTTGGGTAAGGAAAGTGTCGCTAATCGTCTCTGGCGATGCAATATAATGAGTAAGAAGTTGGGCGGCCGTCGCAGTATACTCATTTGCCCGCATTAATAGCTGCTGGTCAAAAACCTGCTGTGCAAGGTAGTCAAGCAACAATTCAATAGACGTTAGCCCTTCAGCCAATGCCTGAGTCACATCCCAACTGAGTACGTCAATCTCATGAATGGTCAATTGTGTAAATATGCTTGCCATATCATTCATGGTTTGACGAATTGATGGCAATCCCATGTCGGCAAAAGCATCACCAATATCGGTAAAATCAGCAGCAATGGGCAGTAAGTCAATGTCTTGACGCTGTACATATTCATGGAAGCTTTGTTTGACATCTTCTACCGCGATGCGCAGCTCACGTAAACTTCCACCAACAGAAGCTGTCGCAGGACTTGTTTCCGACTGCGTTTCAATACCTTCAAACGTTGCAGACAATGTCGTAAAAGAAGCAGCATCCCCTATCTTGAGAGATATCGTCTGTTCAGTATGATAGATAGCGTTATATAGCTCTTGAAGCTGACGCTCAATCTGCCATTGTTCTTGCGCAAATCCTGTTTCTGATGATAGAGCCTGCTCTATGTCTGTAGCAATTGCATGTATTTGCGACACGTAATAAGTCCAACCTCGACCTTCGAGTTGACTTTGTATTTTCTGTAAAGGAATGAGAAGCGTGTCTGGCTTATCCAAAGTAAAGATAAGTGTCTCAAGCTCACTGAGTATACGTGGTAAAAAACGTGATCCCGTTGACGACGTTTGCGACAAATCATTTAGGAGTGACTGAGTGCGCTTGCTACTTTGAGCAAGGCTATTTAGTTCGACATACACCCTTATGATTAAGCTTCGAATAACGCTTGATGACAACTCAGCTTGCTGAGTGCGAGACTCTATTACTTGATCCAGCTGACTTAGCAATGACGCATAATGCTCAGGTAATGGGGTATCATTATGAGCAAGGTCATTTAGCCACAGTTCCGTTAAGTACCAAAGGCGTTGTAAGTCATCATGTTGAGTGGTCTGCCATAAGTATTGGCTAACTCTTTCTAGTGTAGTCAATAAGGACGGCTGATTGGTATTGGCACTCAATAACGCTTGTACTTGCTGTCGCCAAACCAGTAATAATTGTTGATAGTGATAATCAGCTAAATGCGTCGCCGTTCTATTCGCCGGCATCATCACTTCGATGCTATTAATACCATCGATAATATGATCATCGATAGCATGATTATTTAGATTCTTATGCTGAGTATTCGCCAAGCTGACCGAGATATCTGGCGCTACCCCCAGTTTCGATAGTGCTTGAGTAAGCTCGTCAGCAGCATTATCAATTAAAATGGTGTTTTGATTACCCATACCTGCGTATTGATTCAACTCACGCTGTAGTAAGCGATGAGAAAACTGACCAATGCGGCGGTCGTTAGCAGAAATACTATCGCGACTGCTAACGTCTGCCAGCAAGCTCAGTTTATTGGCAAGATCTGCTAATAAATTAAGGCGAATCATCGTTAGCGCGCCGCCAACCTGATGATAATGTTGCACCATCTGCTCGTAATCAGTGCTATCAGCGTCTAACTGCCAGCCATCAGATATCTGTGATAATTGCTGATTAAACAGTGGTAATAACCACTCAAGCGTCACTATGTCATTGGGCTGGTTTTTCATAGGGTTATCCTAACTTGTCTAGGCACTAATTTAGACATTAATTTTTTGCCACACATTAACCTGTGGGTGCGCAATACGGCGCATATTTGAAGGACGCCAAAACAACGCCTCACCTGGAGCCAATATAATATATCCACCTAACGCACACTGCTCTGATAGCCTTGCCAAAATATCACGCTGATCAAACTTGCGAAAATATAGCAGCATATTTTGACAGATAATGACATGCTGAAGGTGCGAAGTAGGTGGTTTTTGCTCAATAATATTGTGTAAAGCGAAGCTAACATAACGTCGTAACGTTGGCGCAATCTGCCAGTCGGTCTGAGTGCCAGTCATCGCCTTTTTTGCGGTAGACACCTTATAAAAATGCGATTGACTGATATCACACTTAGCTCGCAATGGCTGAACGAACTGCTGGCACAGGTCTGGAATTAACGACTGCTGCCGCTTATCATACTGCCCTAGTCGTGCTTTTGTAATGGCTTGTTGGCTAACATCTGTACCCAATATCGTATAATTAATCAATTGTTCAGAAGCCAAGCCCATCGCCAATGACCATGTTTCTTGTCCACTGGCACAACCAACACTCCAAATGCGAAATAAATCATTAGCATCATTGTTGTGACCACGATCAGTACTAGTGGCAGTAAGCTGCTGGCGCTGATGCTGTAATGCACTCTTTGTGACAAAATCGATAGAAGGCATATGGCGAAAAAAACGACTTTCGTGAATCAGTACTTTATCCAATAACTGCTGGCGTACTTCATCATTCTTTGGTAGTTGACACCACAGCTTTTCAACTGTCAATCCATGTGATAATGCCGTGTGTTCAATCGCATTTATCAACCATTGCAGCTGGACATTGGGTAGAACGAAACCAATCTCTTGTTCTATATATCGCTGCCACTGCTGCACATCAAAACTGTCTGCCTGCAGCAAACCCTTAATCAACGAGTGCTTGACTGCTTTGATAGGATTGCTGTCTGGTTGAGTAAAATTATTCACGTCACCTGCTATAGTCACTGCTGCAAATCATCGTATCTGCACAGTATTTTATTAACACATTAATTTAAAAACGGTCAGTGGTCTCACACCTACTTGACGTTAACACTTGTCATTACACACTTGCTGATAACGCTTCTTCGGTATCCAACATCTCGTTTTCTAGTAGCTCATCATCGTTCGATACTTTAAAACCAGTGACTGACTCTTGCAATGCTGCAGCCATTTCGCTTAGCTCACCAATAGAGCGTGCGGTTGCCATTGTGCCAGAAGAGGTCTGTGAGGTAATATCTTGAATAATATTCATCGTATGAGAGATGTGACCAGCAGATTCTGCCTGCTGCAAAGCGGCGTTTGAGATGTTTTGAATCAAGTCAGCCAAGGTATTAGAAACGCTCTGCACTTCTTCTAGCGCTTCACCAGCATCTTTTGCCAAACGTGCACCGCGCACAACTTCAGAGGTCGTAGATTCCATTGACATAACTGCTTCGTTGGTATCTGCCTGAATGGTTTTTACCAAGGTTTCAATCTGCTTGGTAGCGTTAGCTGAACGCTCAGCAAGACGTTGGACTTCATCAGCAACGACCGCAAAGCCTCGACCAGCCTCACCTGCCATCGATGCCTGAATAGCAGCATTCAATGCCAAAACGTTGGTCTGGTCAGCAATATCATTAATCAAACCAACGATATCACCAATTTCTTGCGAAGACTCACCCAGACGTTTAATACGTTTTGAGGTCTCTTGAATCTGATCACGAATCACGTTCATACCTTCAATAGAGCGCTGTACAACTTCCGCTCCATTATGAGAGATGGCTACTGAGCGCTGAGCAACAGTCGCTGATTCTGAAGCGTTGTTCGAAACTTGGTCAATCGATACTGTCATCTCATTAATAGCCGCTGATACACCAGCAATTTCTTGTGCTTGGTGCTCAGATGCTTCAGCAAGTTCGACTGCATTCATCTGTGTTTGGTCTGAAGACTGCGAAACGCGGTCAGCCGTGTTGTTAATAACCAAAACCAATTGACGTAATTGGTCAATCGCAAAGTTCACTGAGTCAGCAATTGCCCCAGTAAAATCTTCTGATACGGTGGCATTAACCGTCAAATCACCTTCTGCTAAATCACCCAATTCATCAAGTAGACGTAGAATAGCAATCTGGTTACGTTCGTTTTCTTCTTGAATTTGACGCGCTCGCTCAGATTCCGCTTCTGCTTCCTGACGACGACGCAAGGTTTCTTTTTCAATGAGTAGACGCTCTGATCCCCCACGCTGCTTCAGTAACTGATACAGAGCAAAGAGGATGCCTAATACCCCTACGACAAATATAATCGCTGGTAAAGTAACGGATTGATTAAAATCAGCCAAGTACTGACTTACTGACGATAACGAATTGACCAGCCAAATCAGGCAGGCCACACTTATTAGCACAAAAAACCCTAACAATAACTTCCACTTGCTATTAGCGTCCTTGCCATCTGTTGTATTGGTCGTACCAGCTACAGGTTTCTTTATAACATCACTCATCGTACGTATTCCTTTCAAACAATCATCAAAGTCTCATCGTGACTGACTTTGACAATCTTATTGCTATAAAAACAACAGTGATTAGCAAAGCCTGTATGAATACTGACACCCAACTGTATCATGTCATTCGCTATTATTTCGTCATCGTTATAGCAGCCAGATAGCTGTTATCGACTGCTATATTGCAGCATCGGTATACTGCAGGTCTTGTGCGAGCAGGCTTGGCATAAAAACATACCAATCTTGCTCATTTTTAAAGAACTTACCGTGATTATAAGGAGCAAAGGGCGAATTAGGCTCTATAGCTTCTGCACGGTATTGATCATGCGTAAATTGTTCAATCCCAATAACTTGATCCACTAACAGTCCTGAAAAGAGATTGTCATGTTCAATGACAATGACTTTGCGTTGGCTCATTTGCGTTAAACGACTAGGAACCTGTAGAAACTGAGACAAATCAGTGATTGGCAATAGGCGTCCGCGAATATTGGCGATGCCTAGCATCCAAGGCTTCACTAGAGGCAAGCTGGTATACTCTGGCATGGCCAATACTTCTGATACTTGACCCATCGGTGCAACTAACCGCTGTCCGCCAATCTCGAATACCACACCTTGCCAGTCATACTCTTGTCCACCGCGGCGTCCACTTTTGCGCGCGCGTGCCAAGTCTGCTAAACGCAGAAGCTCAATAAACCCTCTGGAAGCCACAATCTACTCCATTACTTTACGAATGATATTAACCAATCCATTTTCGTCAACGGGCTTAGCCATATACTCTTTAGCGCCTTGGCGTTTTCCCCAAACTCGATCGGTTTCCTGATTTTTGGTACTGATCATAATCACTGGAATATGCGCGGTGGTTTTACCTCGAGTAATTTTACGAGTGGCCTGAAAACCGTTCATCTCAGGCATAACCACGTCCATTAAAATGACATCTGGTAAGTGATCAATCGCCATCTGGCAACCTTGCTCACCATTTATGGCCTCTAATACTTTAAAATTATGTCTGGCAAGCATGTCGCGAAATTTCGCCATCTCAGATGGTGAGTCGTCAATGACTAAAACTGTAGTCATAGGAATTTCCTTTATTTTCGAAAGTATCCATAAGGATATGTTGTTATATTATTGAGACAATCCGACTGAAAGTAGCACGCCAACCATGAATGGCAGGGCCACTCTCTTAACAGTTTCGATTAAATATTAAGCAATTATTAGTAATATTTTATCAATACTAAATCTCTTAACCGTAATGCCTAGCCTAATTTATCTGATTCTATATAAAGCATAGCAATGCATAAATGATACCAACTTGTAAGACGATATTTAACGATATATCTACAAGCGGACTTATTTATATTAGCGGTACTGATTAATTGCCTCGAACAGCTCATCTTTACTAAATGGCTTGGTCAGATACTCATCTGAACCCACGATACGACCACGCGCTTTGTCAAATAAGCCATCTTTAGACGACAACATAATCACAGGTTTGCTGGCATAATCAGGGTTATTTTTTATTAGCGCACAAGTCTGATAGCCATCCAAACGCGGCATCATGATGTCGACAAAAATAATATCTGGATTGTTATCGACAATTTTTGCTAAAGCATCAAAACCATCAATGGCGGTCACAACTTCGCAACCCGCTTTTTGTAATAAAGTCTCTGCGGTACGGCGAATGGTTTTTGAATCATCAATTACCATTACTTTTAAACCATCAAAATTATTTTCCATTATCAGTGTCCTATAAACGACTATTTATTCTTAATACCATCCATCAATGCAAAAATTTAACGGTTATTTCAACTTGTCATATCATCCATTATTGGACTGATATGAGACGCTAAATTTGCATTACCATATGTTATGACAGTCGACATATCATCTGCCAGTATCTGCCTGTCAAACAGAGCGTCAACATGGGCTACTATACGCACTTTCTAATTAATAAGCTTACTAAATTGCGCCAAATCTATGGCTTTTTAGACAACTTATTTTGCTTTTATTATCGTCCACTGCAACCGTATTTGGCTTCAAACAAGGTAAAGTACCTTTTATTACTGATGACCATGACCATGACGATAAAAGAGGTAAGCCCGAAGCAGAAGAACCATCAACCTTATGATATTTCTGCATTATATAGAAACGCTTGGCACATTGCTGAATAATTTTCTTTTGTGATAAAAATGTATCATTGTATTTTGTTATGTTTGTTTTAGCACAGTTATCGACTAATTTCCAGTTATGAGTGAGCCAATATCCGAACTGGTCAGTAATATAAAAATATGTTCAGACTTACCATCCCTCCTACCTTAGCTAATGACTGGATTTAGTAGCCTTAATGTCAGTGGTTTATTAAGTTTTCCGCACTTATTTCACCCAGTGGCAATTCACTATATAATAAAACGATGACTACTATGGTGACTGCTATGACGGCTTCTAAATTTTTAAAAAATAGCACCTATCTACTGAGTGCTTTTCTTCTTGCTGCCTGTCAGCCATCACCGCCTACCAATGAGCCTGTGACTGCAGAAAATAGTGAGACTGTAGATACCCCTATTGTCATTACCGACGATAGTGTGACCATGACGCCAGATCATATATTGAGCATAAAACCTTCACGTTATCAGCCCAGTCTTGGTTTACAAGGTAAGATCGAACCTATCAAACAGACTAAGCTTGTCGCTGCATACCCCATTAACGTCGAAGAAATACTGGTTACTGAGGGTCAATGGGTAGAAAAAGATATGCCGCTGCTTATTGTTCGACGCGTGCAATCAGAAAGCAAAACAGCAGATGCATCCAACCCAGCCAAGGAAAAATCTTCGGCATCGAACAGCGTTGCCCCAGATTCTGAGATGACGAACGATGCGGTTGATGTAAAGCAAACACACTCACAAAAAACAGACGCTAGCTCAAAACCAAATCAGCCTACAGCAGAAAATAGCGCAACAACCACTAAAAACGACCCAATTGCTAACAAAGAAGAGGCAGCAGCAAACGCCACAGTGGGCGCTCCTAAAAACGCAGTCGGCAATCTTAAAAACAATGACCAAACCAGCGCCAATAGCACGGCGAGCTCAAAACCGCAGCAGAGTCAGTATAACTTGGTCACTGTGCGTGCCAGTTTTTCTGGTCGTGTAAAAAACTTATATGTCAAAGCAGGTCAAAGACTAGAGGCGCGCACGCCTTTATTACAGCTTAGCGATGAAACTAAATTACACTTTATCGCGACCCTACCTATTCAAGCAGAACCGCAACTTTCAGTTGGTCAGACTGTCAATTTTACAGCTGAAGGTATGTCAGAACAGTTCACAGGACAAGTCAGTAAACTGACCGCGACCAGCCAGCCGAAAAAGCTGTTGGTCTATGTTAACGTCATTGACAATGAAGCAAGTCGAGACAAGTTGTTGCCAGATATGAAAGTCACGGGGCGGGTTAATTATGGTCAAATAGATGTGGGCACTATCGTACCTAAGCGCGCGTTGCACGATGTTGACTTGACAGAATTGCAAACGTCACCATATAAGCCTCTGTCACCGTTAACTGCTAACGTGTGGATTATTGGACAGGATCAGCGCCTGACACGCCAGCCTATTGAAGTAGTCGAATATGACCCTATCACAAAGCAGTATTTAATTGCAGGTATTAGCAACGATAGTTTGATTTGTTTGGCTGATTTACCGGCTGATGCTAAAGGTAAAAAAGTCAATGTCTCATAGCTATGCATGCCGACAGTTACATTGTGTAGAAACATTAACAAAGCCTCTCTTGTTTTGTAACTGCGTAATTAGGCAATATGGCCGTATGATATATAGCATTAACCGAGTATTCTGAATCATTGGTATTAAATGACTCAATATCTTGAAAGTTTGAGAAATCTTAGAAAGTTTGAGAACCTAGAGGCTTAATCGTTTAACTGTTTGAGATCCTAAAATCATCGATGTATTTATCGTGATACAAAATATCAAAACAGATGAAACGTTTGGCCAACCATAACAACAACTAGAGGATAACCCATGAGCAAGCAGATTTTATTAATCGAAGATGATCCTGATCTAGCTGAGTTAATCAGCGATTACCTGACCATGAATTATTATGACGTCCATCATGCAGGGCTTGGTCAAGAAGGGCTTGATTTATTGGATGCCAAAGAGCGTGACATTGATTTGGTCGTGCTTGACTTAATGCTGCCTGACATGGACGGTATGCAAGTTTGTCAAAAAATTCGCGGCAATAAAAACAACATGACCAATAAAGTGCCCATTATCATGTTGACAGCGAAAGGCGATACCACCGATCGCGTGCTAGGTCTTGAGATGGGTGCTGACGATTATATATCTAAGCCTTTTGAGCCACGTGAGCTTCTCGCTCGAATCCGAGCTGTTATTCGCCGCCATGAGCAGCCCAATCAAGCAGATAGCCAGTCTGACAGCTTGACCTTTGGTCGTTTGAGTGTCTTTCCTGACAGCCATGAAGTGACCATCGATGACGAGCCTGTCCGTTTAACGACGCATCAGTTTCAATTATTGCATTACTTTGCCACCCATTCTGGTAAAGTATTGAATCGCGAGCAACTGTGGCAAGCCATGCCCAATGATGACAGCTCAGATAATATCGATCGCGCCATTGATGTTCATATCTCGCGCCTGCGTGCTTTAATTGAAGACAACCCACGCCAGCCAAAACGTATTATTACGGTACGCGGTGTTGGTTATCAATTTGCCACTGATCAGGTTTGATCGCAAAAGTGGCAAATTAATCGATAAAAACCATACTTTTGATTTGTTTATGCAAATTAGAAGTATGAGTCGATATAAACGGCTGATAGTAGAGATGGTTTAATGCAGCAGTTGGGATTTCGTTCGGTATTTGCCAAATTATTTGCCAGTGTCATGCTGGCACTTATTTTATTTGCAGTGGCGATGGTGCTGTTGACGCAACTTGTACACGATAAAGATGCAAGTATTCGATCAGAAGTATTAGCCACCCAGATTTTAGGACAAATAGACCCCTTCTTGCATGAGCTGAATATCTCTGTTAGCGAGGACAATCGCTTGCAAGCGCGCTTTATGCTAGCAGTGGTCAAAAAGAGCTTTGATATCTTTGATGAGTCATTGCAGGCAAAGATGGGCTTGTATGACAGCGAAGGTCGATTGCTAATGCAAACGGATAACAGCGATTTGCCGTTGGAGTTGCCCGCACCGCCCTCTTTATTTTCACGCGTTTTTCCCTCTCTCGCAGACACCTCCCCTACCAAGCAAGCTCAGGTTTATAGCAGCACCGGCTATACGCTTTTGTATGAATCACGCTTACCGCCTAAAAAACCAGTACTCTCCTCTGCGCTGAATTTATTTACTGGCACACTACTACTGTTACTGATTATGGCAGGTGTCCTATGGTGGATTGCTCGTACCATCACTTGGCGCATCAATCAGATGAGCCAGCAGATGGCGCAACTGGGTGATGGTGATTTTACCGTACGAGTGAATGCTCGTGGTAACGATGAGATCGCCTCACTAGCGCGTGGATTTAACCAAGCAGCACAAAAAATCGAACACCTTATCGATGCCAATAACCTGCTCTTAGCACATGCTTCTCATGAGCTACGTACCCCCATTACTCGTATCCGCTTACAGATTGAGATGATGGATATGCTCGCAGGGGCGCTACCATCTGATACCAAAGCAAAGTTTGATAAACGTGCGCAAGCGATTAACCGCGATTTGTCAGGACTCAATGATTTGGTAGAGAGTATCTTATTGGTGAGTCGTTTAGACGCCGGTCATGCCTTGCAGCAAGTTGAAAGTTTAGATTTATACGATCTGGTGAATCAAGAACGGCAACATTATCCTGAAGCGACGCTCATTGGTGAACATATTGTGATCGATGGTCAATCATCGATGTTGACCCATTTGATTCGCAACTTGTTAACCAATGCCATGTTACACGGCAAGCCGCCCGTGACGGTACTATTGTATGGCGTGCAAACTATTGATGAAGCAGATACCATACCTGATTATCTGCTACAAACGATACTCTACAGTAGCTTTGCCGATTATAATAGCTCTGATTTTGACTCTTATCACCAACCAATCGAGGTTAATGAAGACGATACGCACAATCATATTGCGCATAGTCATACACATTCAAACGATTCTTCTCATATTACTGGTAAAGTTAAACCCGAAGCAACAGATGCTATTATCCTGTTGCCAGCACCACCGATATATAGAAACGGAGAAAATATTGCGGTTGAGCATGACCTCAATTCCGATGCCGATGCTGATGCCGATGTAAATATAGAGACCAAAATCGATAAGGCTGATATTAATAATATCAACGGAGACATTGACTCTATTGAAACCTGTGCAACCTTAACAGAGTCTACTGATGCGAATAGTGTTCAAACTGACTCAAGCACTTCAACAAACTCAGTCAACAGTAACGATACCGTTGGAAGCACCAGTGCATCCTCATTGATTGCTAATTATCATAACTTTACCAATGATTTGACTGACAAAATTAAAAAGATGGTTTGGAAAGCAGTTCCTGACACTGAAGAGTCGTCTGCAGTTATCAATGACGCTAAGAGTACTGCCTTGAATGATACAGTTCCTAAATCCAAAGGTGCCGTAATAAATAAAGGTGGCACTACGCGCGACAAGGGTGATGCTCAAAATAACACTCAAAATCCTACAGAAGTACTCAGTACACCGCGCAAAGAAGGCTTATTTGCCAAACATCTAAAAAAAGCCAAGACCGATCCTGTACGCCCATTACCGAAATATGCAGTATTGGCAGTGATTGATGAAGGCACGGGTATTCCAGAAGACAAACGTGAAGAAGTATTTAGCCCATTTGTGCGGTTGCAACAAAAAAATAAAGGCTCTGGACTAGGCTTATCACTAGTATCACAAATCGTTACCGCACATCAAGGGCGCATCATTACTGATACGTTGAATGGACATACCAGGTTTTTAGTTGTCATACCAGTCAAGCACGACCCACATTATCACCAGCATGACTAAGACGTGCCTTCAGTCCAATCTATTAACCTTTAAATGGGCTAAAAATGGCTAAATTTTGCCAGACATCGTCAAATAGCGTATCAATATCTCGATATTATTTGCGCTACTTTCCCTGTTTGACGGCAATTTATCTCATTTTTATCACCATTTTTAAAATAAGGACACGACCTAGTCAGCGATACTATAGTCGATTCAATTTAAAAGTAGTACAAGGCAACCGAGTATAGATGTATATTTAATACTTCAAGCGAGGTTAACGCAGTAATATTTTTATGGTGGAATGACTATATAATGTGCTATGAACAGACACTTCATTTTACTCGATCGTCGCGACTCACATTCTACAACCCCCCTCTTACTAATAGCTATTAATCATAAGCCTGTCACGGATGTTCATATCCAAAGTGCTCGATAATATGCTATATTAGCGCCCCTTATTATAGGGTTATTAACGGTTGTTTCTTAATTGGCTTCTTACATTGTTAAAGAGGCCCGACAGCGCGTTTGTGACTATTAAAAAAATTATTGAATTTTGAGCCCTCCATGAATGACATGATTGTCTTAAACAATGTGACCAAGAGTTTTTTAAGCGACCGATCAATCAAAGACAAAGATGGCAAACCACATTGGTTTACTGCCGTTGAACCGACCTCGTTATCTGTCCAGCAAGGCGAAATCTTTGGCCTAATGGGATACTCGGGTGCAGGTAAGTCTACTCTGCTACGCCTAATCAATATGCTTGAGCGTCCAGATGCTGGTCAAGTCATCGTCGATGGCACTGACTTGACCACTTTGTCTGCCAGTGAATTGCGTATCGCTCGGCATAATATTGGTATGATTTTTCAGCAATTTAATCTGATGTCGAATCGTACTGTTTTTGACAACGTGGCCTTTAATTTAACTGTTTCAGGATATCCGAGCCGCGACATTCATAAACGAGTGATGGATTGCCTAGAGATTGTTGATCTCACAGACCGCGCTGGTCACTACCCTGCGCAGCTGTCAGGCGGACAAAAACAGCGTGTCGGTATTGCCCGAGCGATTGCCCCCAGTCCTAAAGTATTATTGGCTGATGAACCAACCAGTGCGCTTGATCCTGCGACGACCCGCAGCTTGTTGACTTGTCTACGTGATATCAACGAACAACTTGGCGTCACCATTGTGATTGTGACTCATGAGATGAGTGTCATCCGTAGGCTGTGTGATCGCGCCGCATTACTGCATCAAGGTCAACTCTTGGAAGTTGCAGATGTGAGAGACGGTCTGATTCAGGCGACCACCCCGATTGGCAAAGGCTTAGTGCACGAAGACTAATGAGGCAGGAGAAATAAATATGTTAACTGGTAGTGAATTGTCCGCCTCGATAGACAAGCTGTTTGCCCTGCGCAAAGAGATTGTGAACGCGTTTATTGATACATTTATTATGCTTGGCATCTCAACGACGGTGGCCATTGTCATAGGTGGGTTGTTTGGCGTATTTTTGTTTTTATCCAGTGATCGACAGTTTTTGCAAAACAAAACATTGTATGGTCTGCTTGGTGGTATCACCAACTTTATGCGCGCTTTCCCATTTGTCATTTTGATGATTGCCATGAGCCCATTTACTAAGGCTATCGTTGGCACGGGTATTGGACCGATTGCGGCCTCATTGGTACTCGCCATTGCAGGTTCGTTTTATTTTGCCCGTTTGGTCGAGCAAAACTTACGTGAAGTGCCACGCGGTATCATTGAGGCGACCGAGTCTATGGGCGCACGTCCTTTGACCATTATTAAAGTCTTACTCAATGAAGCACGCTCAGGACTGGTATTGTCCGTGACGATTCTCTGTATCAGCCTGCTCTCTTATTCAGCAGCGGCAGGTATGATTGGCGGCGGTGGTCTGGGGGATTTAGCCATTCGTTATGGCTACTATCGTTATCAAACGGAGGTGATGATTTTTATCGTTATTGTCCTATCAATAATGGTCGTCTCCATTCAAGCATCGGGTAATTGGTTGGCTAACCGGTTGGATAAACGATAGAAAAAAGACTTAGACAAAGTCAGTTAACGCTAATATGAATAATACTCAGGGTTTAATGCCGATTCATCCTAAGCAAAATGCTTGACTTTGTTACTGAGACCCTTTAATTTTGATACTAACTTAACAGTCGTTAACTTAGCAGCATTACTATCCCTAATGTTGCTTTTTTAATGGCCAGCGTTTGCCCTCCATCCCATCCCTCTTATTAAGGAAGTTCCATGAAATTAACAGATATCAGCCGTCAGTTAGCGACTGCATTTGCTGCCGTTGGCGTATCAAGCCTAGTCTTGGTTGGTTGCAACAACTCATCAGCACCGGAAGCGACTAAAGAGCCTGTTACGGAAGGCTCAACAGCAGAAACTGCCGCTAGCGATATCGATCCTGAGCATACCAAAATCGTCATCGGTACCACCGAAGGTGACTTCGCCGATATGGTGCGCAACCAAGTGAAAA
This sequence comes from Psychrobacter sp. NC44, assembly GCF_904846655.1. Classification (NCBI taxonomy): domain Bacteria; kingdom Pseudomonadati; phylum Pseudomonadota; class Gammaproteobacteria; order Moraxellales; family Moraxellaceae; genus Psychrobacter; species Psychrobacter sp. NC44. Next base: position 66,562 of record NZ_CAJHBN010000009.1, read on the forward strand.
GCTCACTGGAAGCGCAAGGTTACGAAGTTGAGCTGATTGCTTTTACTGACTATGTACGCCCAAACCTTGCCTTGGCTGAAGGTGATTTGGACATCAACATCTTCCAGCATAAGCCTTATCTTGATACCTTCAAAAAAGAAAACAATCTTGATCTGGTAGAAGTTTTCCAAGTACCTACTGCCCCACTTGGCATTTACTCAGGTAAAAAGACCACGCTTGATGATGTCTATAAAGGCATGAGAGTCTCTGCACCAAATGATCCAAGTAACTTTGCTCGTGCGCTGGTAATGATGGATGATCTTGGCTGGATCACGCTAAAAGACAATATTGATCCGCTAACGGCATCAAAAACTGACATCGCTGATAACAGCAAATACGACATTGAAATCATTGAGTTAGAAGCCGCTCAATTGCCACGTGCTCGTGATGAAGTCGACTTTGCCGTCATCAATGGCAACTATGCCACGGATGCTGGTATCAAGCTGACTGAAGCGCTATTTCAAGAGCCTAGCTTTGCTTATGTCAACTGGTCAGCCATTAAATCAGCAGATGCTGGCAAAAAATGGGTCGAAGATGTGACCAATGCATATAACTCAGAAGCCTTTAAAAAGTATGCTCATGAAACTTTCCCTGGTTATAAGTACCCAAAAATCTGGGGCTCTGATCACAGTGCGCACACGGATACCGCAACAAAACCTGCACCTGTAGAAGCTGCTACTCAATAAGCTCTTAAACCAAAAGCACTTAAATCCAAAACACTTAAATATCGTCTTCGTCCCGCTTGTAAACGCCCATTGCTAGATAGTGATGGGCGTTTTTTATGGGCTCGATTTTACGATTTTTATTTTTTAACCGCGCGCTGCTGTCTATCAGTTACTAAAAATGACGTTACAGCCTGTTTGTCCTTTGTAGGAAAGCGTCACGTGCCCTTTTACTTGCCGCCAATTTTTTCTATAGTGTGTAGGTCAAATAGAGAGGGTGATCAGAATATTGATGATTCGATGCTCTATCAATAAATACATAAATAACAAGGATCATAAGATGCGTGCTAAAACTTATAATATTCGTACCGCTGGACAAGCAAATATTCCTGTACTAGGGCTTGGTACATGGCAATCGACCGGTCAAGATTGTGTTGATGTCGTCAGTCAAGCGTTGAAAATGGGTTACGAGCACATTGATACCGCTCAAGCTTATGGTAATGAAAAAGAAGTGGGGCAAGGTATCAAACAATCAGGAGTATCTCGTGATAAGTTCTTTTTGACCACAAAGATTTTTCCTGATGATATGAAGTTTGAGCCTGAGAAATTGATTGCCGCCGCCAAACGCTCTTTAGCAGACTTAGATACTGATTATGTTGATTTGCTACTATTGCACTGGCCGGATGACCGTGTTCCTTTATCCGAAACCATTCCTGCCTTGTGCGAGCTACAGAAACAAGGTTTGACACGCCATATCGGGGTTTCTAACTTTAATATTGCCAATATCATTGAAGCTGAGAAATATGCTGATGTGCCGATTGTGGTCAATCAGGTTGAGTTTCATCCTTTCATCAAGCAAAAAACCTTGCAGACTTTTTTGAACAATCACCACATTCTACTCGAAGCTTATTCACCACTTGCACGCGGTGATGTATTCGATAATGAGATTATTAAAGAAATCGCTGACAAACATAATGTCACGCCAGCACAGATATCATTGGCTTGGATTCTGTCAGACAAGCATCGCGTTGCCATTCCAAAGACTGCTAACCCTGATCATTTACAAGGCAACTTAGACGCAATGAAAGTGCAATTGAGTACCGATGAGTTAGAGCAAATTGGCAAACTTGCCAGTAGTGATGGTCGTAAAATCGAGCATCCAGATTACTCACCTGAATGGGACGACTAAGTTCTTGTAAGAAACTATCAAAACTTATTAGGTCGTGTCCTCATTTTAAAAATGGTGATAAAAATGAGATAAATTGCCGTCAAACAAGGAAAGTAGCGCAAATAATATTCGAGATATTGATAAGCTATTTGACGATGTTTGGCAAAATTTAGCCGTTTTTAGCCCATTTAGAGGTTAATCGGTTGAACTGAGGGCACGTCCTAGTACTAAAATTCATGTAAAAAAAGAGCCGCTAATAATATATTAGCGGCTCTTTTACTATGGTATGGACTATATAATTACTGCTGTAGAGTATCCGTCTCATGTACCTTTTCAGCAGGATTATATTGCTCAGAAGGAGGCACTACACCGCTACGATTGTTTTCTTTCATCGATTTGGCCACTTCTGGCGGCATGTAGTTTTCATCATGCTTCGCCAATACTTCTCCAGCGACAAAAGTATCACCCTGCATCTTACCTGTCGCGACGACGCCTGAGTTTTCAGCAAATAAATCTGGCAAAATACCTTGATAAGTCACTGGTACTGTCGATTGAAAGTCCGTAATGGCAAACTCAACGTTTAGTGGATTGTCTTCTGCGCGCTGGACACTACCCGCAACGACCATACCGCCTGCTCGAATACGCTTATCTTGTGGTGCTTCACCTTGTGCAATCGCGGTAGCATCAAAGTAGTAATCGGTCTGTTGCCCAATGGCATAAAGAACCAATACCACGGCTATCGCCGCTCCTGCAAGCGTAAACATAACCCACATCAGTTTTTTGCGACGAACTGCGTTCATACCACTACCTCATTGATGAGTCACTGTTTTATAAACTATAGTCAATGCCATACAAATATATAAAACAGAAAAATTTGAAGAAACTACCATTAGAAAAACGTTCTAAAAATGTCTTTCTAATCGTACTCTTCTAATGGCTATATGGTAGCATTTTTCGGACAAATCAATAAGCCCTATAACCTCTGTGGCAGTCACCTCTTTATCAAGTGCTAAGTTACAGATTGAGTGGCTAAAAATTAACGGCTAACGTTAGATAGGACGAACCTACTAGTTAATTAGGCTGCTTGGTGACAGGCATGGTTGTTTTAGCAGTACGCTGTGCTTGCCGCGCTTGCTGAATGGTCAACTGCTTGATTAAAGCCTGTCGTTGTCTCCGACTATAAATAACAAACGCCAGCATCATGCCAACGGTAATTGCCCAGCACGACCAAACAAAAACACCATGCTTACCCATGGCAAGAAACTCAGATACGCTATAAAAGTAAGGCTGCATAATATTTTCCTAGCCGTGATTTTTTTTGGCGACAGTCATGACCATCATTTAGCTTGCCCGCGAATGTATTCTTTGACCCACGCTTTGCCTTGATCACGATACAAGATAAGGGTATTGGTACGATAAATCGCTAATGTTGCCACTAATAAATAACTACCAATAATCATCAGTAATAAGGGCATCCACATATCTGCTGACATCTTAGGCGCGGCGGTCAAAGTAAAGGTCGAGCCTTGATGCAAGGTGTTCCACCACTGTACCGAGTACTTGATAATGGGTAGATTTACTGCGCCAACAATAGACAAAATGGCGGCGGCTTTACCACGATTGGCAGTATGCTCAAACGCGGCAAATAACGCCATCACGCCCGCATACAGAAACGCCAAGATGAGCATAGAGGTCAAACGTGCATCCCAAACCCAGTAAGTACCCCAAGTGGGTTTCGCCCAAATAGAGCCCGTGATTAAGCTAATCACACAGAGCAAGAATCCTAGCGGAGCAAGCGCCTGTGCCACTAAGCTAGCCGTTTTTATTTTCCAAACCAAAAAAATGACCCCGAGCACTGCTAAGGCAAAATAGATGGAAATGGCGATACTGGCAGCGGGTACGTGAATAAAGATAATGCGGTAACTGTTGCCCTGCAGATAATCAGGTGGCGCAAAAGCGAGACCCCAGACACTACCGATCAACAGGCAAATACTGGCTAATATGGCTAACCACTTGACCCAAGGCGAAAAAATGCGAAAAAACTGCTTGGTACCCACAGTGGTCAAAAAGCCTTGCCAGATGCGCTGCCACAAGCTAGGAGATGAGACGTTATTCAAGTTGGGCATGGAAATAAACCTATTGGCACAGCGTATTGGTTGTAACCGATATAGCGCATCATGGGCGCGACTACCTGTTAACCTGCCGGCGTTAAACACTGGATAAAATCTACAAGTGATTGTTTGCTTAGTTAACTGACTATTATAGCAAAATTGCCAGTTTTCAACATGCTGTTAATACAAAGGTTTTTTATAGCGTTTTTTATTACAAACTCTCAATACAGAGAGTTGTACACAACTTATGTCGTTTTTAATTCAGCCACGCTATTTTTAACGTCATGGCAATCACCCATGGCATCACCAAAACCGAGATAATACTACCTGCTAATAATAAAGCCAGTATCGGTAAGCCATTGAGACCAGTGGCAAATAAATCAACCGCTCCTGTGGCAAAAATCAACACTGGTAACTGCATCGGTAAGGCAATTAAAGGCACTAGCACCGCACCATTCTTTAATGACAGCGTCAAACTACTCGCGACCGCTGACAGCATCAAGAGCATCGGACTGCCCGTCACAATAGAAGCCATCAATATCCACGCCTCAAACCAACTAAGCTGAAACAAAGGCACGGCAAGTAAACTAAGCGCTGCCACAATACCACTACTAAAAATCCAATGGATAACCAAACGGATCAACACCCATAAGGGCAATGACGCTTTGGCAACGACCAATTGCGCCAGCGTGCCATTATCAAGGGCAGGCTTAAACAAACCATCGACACCCATGACTAGTGACAACAGAGCGGCAATCCACACCGCCGACACGCCAAGGCGTTGCAATAGCGCAGGCTCGCTACCCACTGCTAGCGGAAATAAGGTGATAATGACCAAAAACAGCACTAGCGGATAAAGCCACTGCACGGCGCCTTGCTGTTTGACTTGCCACTCGCGCCGCCATAACTGCATAAAGCTGATACCGCGCACCGCAGCTAAGTCAGTATTTGAGCTTTTATTCACTGTTTGTACTGAACCGTCTATTTCTATCATTTATTTGCTCTTCTACGGATGCTTGGAACACTTATACTGAGAGTATGCAAACTAGTATTCAAACCATATAATCGGACAAATCGAGCACTTGATTGGCAACACCAACGGCCTGATGACTGGTCATTAATATAGCGCCGCCTTCATGGGCAAAATCGCGCAATCTGTCTTCCATTCGCGCTACCATATCGACATCAAGGGCAGTAAAAGGCTCATCAAGTAGCCATAATGGTGTCACCTCAGGGGTCAATAAATATAACCTTGCAAGGGTAATGCGGCGGGTTTGCCCAGCAGATAAATGGCTTGAGCTAATCGTCTCAAAGCCTTGTAATCCTACCCAAGTGAGGGCATCATCAATATCAGTAACGCTTGGGCTAATCCCATATAAATTTAGCAGAAAGGTCAGGTTTTGCGCGACCGTTAGATTTGGATGTATACCCAACTGGTGCGACACGTACAAAGGCTGAATAGGTAAATTCGCTGCTCCTTGATAATAAACCTCACCGCTTAACACTGGCAATAACCCAGCCAGCTGCATCAGTAAAGTGGTCTTACCAGTACCATTGGCACCAATTAAATGGCAAATGCTACCAGCTGCCAGATTGAGTACTACCCCTTCACATAGAGGGGTTTCGCCGCGCTGAACGGTCAGCTCATCAAGCGCAAGTAAGGCGGTATTCAGAGCTGTCATCAAAACCTCTCATTATTTATTAAGCGGCAGTCAATATTCATCACAAACACAGATGACGTTCATGGCATAATACTTTATGCTTACCCCACCCACACAGTATAACAAATTGTCGATTATTATGACCTCAAAACCTATGCAGACTTCAAAAGATAACCAAAATTTAGATATGCCAGCGCTAACCATAGATGGCTTAATCGAGGCACAAGTTGCCTTTATGCAGCAATGGCTACGCATGCAAGCTGAACCGCTGTCTATGCAGGCATGGCAATGGTTTGCTGCACAGCCATTAAATAAATATGTCAGCGCCGATAATTTGCAACAGCTGATTAATGACTGGCTACTCAATAAACCGATGACTGATGTGATACGTAAAGATATTCGCGATATCCTGCATACGATTATTTATCATCCAGTCAATGACAATGTGCCGTTGTCTGAGCTGGTGGATGACACTCAAGTTGAAACCCTTGCCAACTATGTCGGTAGCCACGATCAACAACGCAATATCTTGATTCATACATTGGTCGGCAACGAGACTTTTGCCGATTTGCTAACCCAAACGCTATATCATGCCATTAATGACTTTATGGAAACCACGCTGGATAAAGCCGGCGCTGCTGGTAAACTGATGAAATTTGGGCGCAGCTCTTTTGAAAAAGCGACCAATAGAAATCTTGATGAAAAACTGCAGGCGTATTTGCATCGTAATATTAAAGATTTAGCACGCCGCGCAGAAGCCAATGCGCAAGAGCATTTATCAAATGACGAAGTCGCGCGATTATTAATCACTGGTTGGGCGCGAATCAAAGACCAGCCTGTCAGTCATCTACAGACTTATCTGCGTGATGAACCTGAAAACAGCAGTATCGATCATATCGAAGCCAGCATTCAGCAAAGCTATAACCGCCTGCGCCAGTCACCTTACTTACACAGCCTTGTGGCAGCGAGCATCGATACTTGGTATGGTAATCATCAGTCAGATACTATTGCGACGGTAGTTTCGAGTCTTCATATTGATGAGCAAGCCATGACTCAATTAAGTACAGCGCTATTACCTGTGGTGCACGATGCCATTGAAAGCGAGTGGTTGACGGCACATACTCGTGAAATGTTACAAGCGTTTTATGAGCAACCAAATATTAAAAAAGGCTTAGCATTTAATACCTAGTCGTTTACTGTCTTGATGTATTTGTCTCAGTTTCCCATCTCATTCATTTATTTGACAGCACCATACTTATGAGTCAACGTAATACACTCAGCTTGTGGCAAAAACTCAAACAGTTACTGACTGGTTCAGTAGCGCAGGCTGATGAAATTGATATGATACAAACAGAGCCTCATGACATATATAGTAGTGATACATATAGTAGTGATAAAGATGATGAGGATACTAGTGACGCTCATGATGATACCAAAATCGATTCTGAATCTGATGTCAAAAACACAAGCGAATATTCAGAAACTGACGCCTTTAACTCGAGTGCCAGTCAACACGAAGCTAGCGACACGCCCATTATCGATTTTCTGAAACAGTACTTTAATGATAAGCAGTGGCACTATACTCACTATCGACCCAAAAGCAGTGGCAACAAAAACAATGACCGTCAGCAATCGCATCACTTATCGCTTAGAATGCGCAATAAAAGTCTCGATTGCGGCTATTTGTTTCGCGTGCAAGAAAACAACAAGCTGCTAGCAGTCTATGGAATTTTGCCATTTTTAATACCAGAGAGTCATCAAAGCGCGGCGATGCTACTGATTACTCAAATAAATTATGACTTGTTAATCGGCAATCTAGAAATGGATGTCAATGATGGCGAAATACGCTACAAACACGCTATCGATGTCGAAGCGGTAGGCATCGGTAATGATGCTATCGAGCATTTATTACAAAGTGTCATCGCGATGACCACGGTCGCGAATGAGATATTTAGTGATTTGATCGATAATCAAAACCCTGCGGAAGACTTACCGACATTACTAACCGAGCTACGTCAACAATCAGATTCTAGAACCTTTTTTTTGCCAACGCAATTTGTGCAGTAATGAACAGACTACCATAGCTATCTGTAGCTTTTACAATGTCTCATCAGCACCTTATTGTTAAAGCGCTTAAATCTATTTACCCTTAATATACTTTTCAAAAAAGACATCCTCTAACACTATGCTAAAAATTGCTTACTCTGATATTTTTCGATATTCCGTGCCTGAAAAACACCGCTTTCCCATGCAAAAATACACCATGATTCCTGAGCGGCTATTGGCTGAAGGCACTATCAGTACCGACAACTTTTTTGCCCCTGCATGTTTGAGCGAAGATGAAATTTTGACCACGCATACTGCGGACTACTGGTATCAGCTGAAAACCCAAACGCTACCACGAAAGGAAGCGCGAGCCATTGGCTTTGAAATGACACCAGAGCTGGTAGAACGTGGGCGTTATATTGCTCATGCCACTTATGAATGTGCATTATATGCGCAGCAATATGGCGCGGCGATGAATGTCGCAGGTGGCACGCATCATGCGTTTGCTGATCATGGCGAAGGGTTTTGCGTGTTTAATGATGTTTGTATCGCGAGTAATTTATTATTAAATCGCGGACAAGCGCAAAAGATTTTGGTGATCGATTTAGACGTCCATCAAGGCAATGGCAATGCCAGTATTATGATGGATGAGCCACGCGTTTTTGTGTTTAGCATGCATGGCGCAAAGAACTATCCATTTCGAAAGCAAGTATCAGATTTGGATATTGAACTAGACAATGATACTGGCGATGCGGAGTATTTGCAGTTACTAGAGGCGACATTACCACGTTTGATTAGCGACGTTGCGCCAGATATGATCTTTTATCAATCCGCTGTCGATGTACTGGCAACTGATAAATTAGGAAAGTTAGGGCTGACGATAGAGGGTTGTAAAGCGCGTGATGAATATGTATTACGCCAAGCAAAAGCCGCTAAAATTCCTATCGCTATCGTGATGGGTGGTGGCTATTCAGAAGATATCGACGATGTGGTTGAGGCGCACTGTAATACCTTTCGTTTGACGCAACAGATATTTTTTGATGAAATAACAAAATAACGCGCGCATAAAATAGCATCTAAACAGCCAGCTGCCTCGCGAGCTATCTTACAAAAATGCCATAACTCCCTGCCAGCCGACACGAATACCAAGCACGGTAAGTATCAATAAAATAAGCTGACGAAAGCGCGCTTGAGGCAAATAGCGACGCAAGCGGATGCCAACTAAAAGCGCAGCAATCGATAGTACACTAAGCAGAGTAATCAGCTGCCATTCACCACTGCTGAGCGCCATAATAGGCTCACGTAATACGATAATTTGGGCAATTTTACCCAAAAAATAGCACATGTTACCGACTTTGGCGATAGTGTTTTTATCATCGCTGGCAGACAGTAGATACATCATCAATATGGTCGACATGGCATTGGTCGAGCCGCCAATCACCCCTGCACTAAAGCCAACGATGATTAACACAGGCTTGGTAGCAGGTAGACGGAGTTGCTTACCAAGCAAGCTGCTTATGACATAAAAACCAATAACGGCTGCCAATAGTAATAAAATATAGGCGCTATCGACCCATAGTAAGAGCTTCGCGCCTAGAATACTACCAACTAAGCTGGTCAACGCCAGTAACCAATAGCGCCTGCCGTAATAGATGAAATTTTGCCAGATCGTACGGTCGCCACCCGCGAGCCAAGTCATCGCATTAAGCAATAATGACGGAAAAATGACCAATACAATAGCATGTGGTAACGGATAGATACTAGCAAGCGCAGTGGTCGTCACCAACGTCACACCCAGCCCACTAATACCGTGTAGCAACGATGCCAGCGCAAAGATTACCATCAAGAGCAACGTCTGGGTGCTATCACTATCCATCATATTAGCCATAAACATTAAGACCTAATATCTGGATTAATAGTGACATAACTAGGCATTGTGACCATTGTGGCGTTGCCATATTGTCTCGCCAATGATGCCAGCCAACTGCTCGGCAATCTTATCTTTGCTCGCCTTCTCAAGTGTGACGCTATCGTGCTCATAACGCTCTGAGAAAAATACCTGCATGGCATTGTCATCGCTGGCAAAACCAATGTCTGCTCGGGAAACATCATTACAAGCGATCAAATCTAAATCTTTAGACACCAGTTTGCCACGAGCATAGCGCTCGATATCTTGCGTTTCTGCCGCAAAACCGACGACAAACAGCGCTGGATGCGCAAGCGAAATCGTCGCTAAAATATCAGGGTTTTTGACCAAACTCAGCGTCATAGCATCTTGGGTTTTTTTAATTTTTTGCGGGGCAGCTTCTTCAGTACGATAATCAGCGACAGCCGCAGTGGCAATAAAGATATCCGCCATTACATTTTGATTCTCGCTATGAGCATGATGCTGCTTATCATCAATTTCATGGCTGTGGTTATGACTGTGGCTATGATCATCGCCACAATCACACTCGCCATGATGTTCATGTTGATGGCTATGATTGTTTTCGTGATCGTGATCGTGAGGATGGTCGTGCTCATCTTCAGGCACATACTGTAGCGCACTGTGCGTACCATCCACGCACTGCTTGGCTGCTATCAGCATCTCTTTAGCCGACAACACATCAATGCGCGTGACATTCAGCGGTGTCGGCAGTGCCACTTTGCCGCCCGCAATCAAAATAACGTCTGCACCAGCAGCCACGCACGCACGTGCTAATGCAAATCCCATCTTGCCAGTAGAGTGATTGGACAAGTAACGCACCGGATCGATAGCTTCTACCGTCGGTCCTGCAGTAATTACCACTCGTTTACCTGCCAATAATTGCGGCGTGGTTTGCATGGCATTGAATAATAATACTTCTGCCAATAGCTGCTCAGGTTCAGGCAAACGCCCTGCTCCCACATCACCGCAGGCTTGCTCGCCACTAGCAGGCGCAATAATCTGATAATTCATATCGCGCAGGGTTTGGACATTGAGATTGACCGCAGGATGCGCCCACATCTGCTGATTCATGGCTGGCGCAATGATGACTGGTGCCGCCGTTGCAAGGCATACGGTTGTCAATAAATCATCAGCCATGCCCATCGCGAGACGCGCCAGCGTATTGGCAGAGGCTGGGGCAATGATGATTAAATCTGCCCATTTCGCCAATTCGATATGCCCCATCCCCGCTTCTGCTTTTTCATCGAGTAATGAGATATGCACCTCATTCCCAGTCAAAGCTTGCAGGGTCAGTGGCGTAATAAAAGCTTGTGCCCCTGTGGTCATAATGACACGCACCTCAAAGCCTGACTTGATTAATAGGCGGGCAAAGATAGCAGATTTATAAGCGGCGATACCGCCAGTGATAGCAAGCACAATATTGGACATAAGCATGGCATCAATAAAAAGTTGAAAGATAAAATTGCGCTTATAGTAACAATTATGAGATAAGTTGGGTAAGAATTTCCGTATTTACTCAATATATCTGGCAGCAATCCATTCTCAAGGAGTGACAATGGCGATTAAAGACTGGCATGAAGATGATAGACCACGTGAAAAACTACTAAAATTTGGGGCAGCGCATTTATCTGATGCCGAGATATTAGCGATATTTCTGCGCACAGGTACGCAGTCACAGTCAGCTATCGAGCTGGCGCGTCATTTGATCGAGCAATTTGGTAGCTTGGCAGAATTATTGGCAGCGCCGCAACAGATGGTTCTTGCTTGTCATGGTATTGGTCCTGCCAAATACGCGCAGATATTGGCCTCACTTGAGATGGGCACGCGTTATTTGGACAGTCAGCTCAAAACTGGTCACGCACTTGGGCGCTCGCAAATGGTCAAAGACTATATCAGCACTCAGCTGCGCGGGGAGCATCGCGAAGTCTTTGCGGTACTTTGCTTAGACAATGCGTTAAATCTCATTAATTTTGAGATACTGTTTACTGGCGGCATCTCCTCTTGCTCCGTCTGTATCAAACACGTTCTGCGTCATGCCTTGAGTCACGCCGCCAGCCAACTCATTGTCGCACACAATCATCCGCATACCGACGCGACCCCTTCAACGGCAGACAACTTATTAACTTACGAGCTAAAAAAAGCCTGCGATTTAATCGATTTATCCTTGGTAGACCACATCATTGTTGGACGCAATGAGACATTATCTTATGCCGAAAGCGGCTTAGCGCCTTTTGGATAATTAATTACGACTGTTGTTTTTGCCTATATGAGAAAATCTTGATACATATAATCGACACAGCGTAGCATTTTAGCTATTGATAGTTATCGGCAACTGTTTCATATTGATGGCTAAATTTGTCTTTTATTTGTCTGTCACTGGTTAGACAGTTATCAAAGCCACTTTTGTAAAATGCTCAAAAAATTAAAATTGATTATAAAATATGCTACAAAATCCATAACGGCTCATTGGTTTAATTTGTTCACCAGACCCTTAAACATCAGCAAAAATAACAACAAGATTTATTCAAATACTTTAATACACACACATTTTTCGCGCTTTTGGTTTAGCGTTATAAAAGGAGACAGTCATGGCAATTGGCTTATTTATTTTGGCAATCATTATTCAATTAGCCATGGTTTTGGCCATCTTTTTATTGTCCCTATCACGAGTCACAGGCAGTATCGTTGCCCTAGTTACCGTCCTTGTCACTGCCTTTATCAGTCCTTGGTCGCTCATTTTGGGGATACCAATTGCTTTACTTTGCATCGTTTTGCTCGTCGCCCCTATTCGTCAGTCACTGATTACCAGACCTGTTTACAAGACTTTGGGCGGGGCAATGCCGAGCATGAGCGATACCGAGCGCGAAGCACTCGATGCGGGTACCAGCTGGTGGGAAAAAGAGCTGTTTATGGGCAATCCCGACTGGGACACTTTTGCTCAATATCCCTATCCAGAGCTGTCGGCAGAAGAGCAAAGCTTTATTGATAATGAAGTAGAAGTACTATGCGCCATGCTTGATGAATGGAAAATTCAGCATGAAGACAAAGAGCTGTCGCCTGAAGCGTGGCAATTTATCAAAGCCAATGGATTTTTAGGCTTAATCATTCCAAAAGAGTTTGGCGGTTTAGATTTTAGCTCTTATGCACAAAGCCGTATCATGAGTAAAATCGCTTCGCGCTCGCCGACCGCTGCGGTTACCTGTATGGTGCCAAACTCGCTCGGCCCTGGTGAGCTGTTGATGCATTATGGTACGGACGAACAAAAACAGCGCTGGCTACCCGGTCTTGCCAAAGGCGACGAGGTACCTTGCTTTGGTCTCACTGGTCCTGAAGCGGGCTCCGATGCTGGTGCGATTCCAGATACAGGAGTGGTTTGTTATGGTGCGCATGAGGGCGAGCAAGTGCTCGGTTTGCGTATGAACTTTTCTAAGCGCTGGATTACCCTCGCACCTATCGCCACGGTCGTGGGGTTAGCATTCAAGATGCACGATCCTGAAGGTTTGCTTGGCAATCCTGATAAGACCGATTACGGTATCACTTGTGCGCTTGTGCCTGCCAGCCATGAAGGTGTCATCATAGGACCACGCCATAATCCAATTGGCTCGCCATTTATGAATGGTACAGTCGATGGTAAAGACGTCTTTATTCCACTAGATTACATCATTGGCGGCGTCGAAAATGCGGGTCGCGGTTGGCGTATGCTGATGGAGTGCTTGGGCGTTGGTCGCGGCATCTCTTTACCAGCTTTATCAACCTCAGCCAGTGAAATGACGTATCTGTCTGTCGGTGCTTTTGCCAAAGTACGCGAACAGTTTAAAATCTCTGTGGGTAAATTTGAAGGGGTGCAGGACGCGACCAGCCGTATGGCCAGCAACACTTATATGTTAGAGGCGTTCCGTCATCTGGTTACTTGTGGCCTAAATCAAGGCGGCACACCCTCGGTTATGACGGCAATGGCAAAATACTATGCGACTGAAACCATGCGCAGTGTGGTCAATGACGGTATGGATGTGGTTGGTGGTCGCGCGGTACAGATGGGTCCACGTAACTTTTTGGCCACACCTTATCAGGCAATTCCAGTATCTATCACGGTTGAAGGCGCAAATATCTTGACGCGCTCACTCATGATATTTGGTCAAGGCGCGATGCGTTGCCATCCTTATCTATTTGATGAGCTGCAATTGCTGCAAAGCGAAAATAAAGAAAGCGCACTCAAACAGTTCGACACACTGTTTTTTAAACATTTGGGTTATACCTTTAATCGCGGCGCAAAGGCATTTGTCGCAGGTTATGTCGGTGGCAGTAATCATGCACCAAGCTTTGCGGACAGCTTTACTCGTCCCTACTACAAACACATCAACCGCCTGAGCGCAAGCTTTGCCTTAACGGCTGACATGGCATTAGGGTTGCTCGCTGGTGACTTAAAACGTAAAGAGATGCTGTCTGGACGCTTAGCTGATATTCATAGCCATTTATTCATTAGCACTGCTATTTTGCAGTTTTATGAGCATGGTACTAAATCAGCTTCCGAACGCTTGCATGCTGAGGTTGCCTTACAAAATAGCTTATATACCATTCAAGAAGCTTTTGAAGCCTTTTTTGCAAACTTCCCTAATCGTATGGCGGCCAGTTTGGTCAGTTTTGTGACTTTCCCCAGCGGCTCTATCTTTACGCCGCCAAGCGATGAGCTCAAACGCAAGCTGGGCGATGCTTTTATGGATGACTTTGAAGCCAATCCGTTCCGTGATTATCTTAAAACCATGGTCTATTATAATACTGAAGCCGATGATGTCACTGGACGTATGGAACACGCTTATCAAACGTTACTTAGCATCGAGCCATTATGGCAGAGGTTTAAAAAGGCTGAACACAAGGACAGTTTTGAAGGGCTTACTTTTGAGGATCATGTGGTATATGCCAGCCAAAACGGCGATATTACCGAAGAAGAAGCTGAAGTGCTTATTCAGTACAACGCCATACGCTTTGACTCATTATTGACTGACGTGTTCGATAAACATTTATTGCATGCTCAGGAGCGCACCAATCCACACAGCCTTGATAATGCCGTACAGCAACTGACGGACTATGCACAATTAAAAAATGACGCGCAAGCCAGAAATGGTATTGCGACAAACATCACAGCTGAAAATGATGTCGACTCTAATGATTTGGGTACGCCCGTCAGTACAGACAAACCAACTGGCGATGCCAATCCCAATCATGGTTATGAGAGTGACGGTGATGTAGAAATGGTCAAAGAGCAAGATACCATTGAGGAGGTACGTGCACAGACCGACTTTGATGAGTCTGAGCCTGAGGTGGAAGCACTAGATCATCGCCACCGTGATGCAGAGTCACACTTAAGTGAACGCATGAGTAACAACCATCGTCTGAATCAACATAATGCTGACGACCTAGAGCGTTCTGAAATATCTGAAGATGCAGAAAATGTGAAAAATAATATAGACAAACCTGCCGCTACTGATCCTAAATGGCAGGATGGTCTACGCCGTGATGAAAGTGACAAAGTTTAGAATAAAAAGCTTTGATAATTCTTAAAATGACAAGCTTTGAAACAATAGGCTTTGAAATAACAAGCTTTGAAATAACAAGACACAAAAGAATCAGGCTTAAAATATTTAAAAAACAATAGGTGTTAAGGCTGCTATAGTCGTTTCAATTTAAAAGTAGTACAAGGCAACCGAGTGTAGATGTATATTTAATACTTCAAGCGAGGTTAACGCAGTAATACTTTTATAGTGGAATGACTATAGAAGCCTTGCACGATACATTCTGATCATTCACTTAGAAAAGACTGCCCAATTTGAGCAGTCTTTTTTTAGTTATGAATCGCCATTTTTAACCATTAAGGCGTGTTTGATGATTCAACCATGGCAATTGACAAAGACTGTTTTTTAGGCAGCTCAACATTAAAAATAGTCAGCTTAGTCATTCTAAGCGTCTACTTTTAACAATGAAATGGTAAAAAACAGCCCTGTCTCTCTCTATTAATATTGGAAATAATACTAAATTCTTCCAGCTCCATATAGGAAATGTGTTATAAAACTAATTAAGGCATGAACATTACCGTTGTTCTACGCCTTATCTGGAACAGTTTTAGCGATCAGCAGTATCTATTTTTGAATGTTCAACACGCGCTAATATTGGTCAATATGCCTTGTCATTTACCTACTTTACTCGCGAAAAATTCGGCGCAGACAACTTAACTATTGATTTATATTACCTTAGTCATAAAAAAACGTTGCAGTATCCTTAACAATTATTTTATATTGTGCCCCGAAAACGTGACACTAAGTGGAAGTTGAAAGAATTTAATAGACGTAGCAAGAGCGGTGATAACAATGGCAACAATCACATTGATGTGAGCAGCCTATCTATTCGCTACTGGGGCACGTACACAAAGGATATAAGTTATGTGGAAAAATATGGGACTGACCGGCAAGATTATTGTCGCTATGGTACTCGGTATCATACTGGGATTGTTTATAAACTATTCAGGACTGAACGCTGAAGGCGGTTTCATTCATACGTACATTACCAATGGCTTTCTCGCCATTGTCGGCAAGCTATTTGTCAACTCACTCAAAATGTTAGTCGTGCCTTTGGTGCTGATCTCACTGATTTGCGGTGTTTGCGGTATTGGGGATATTCGTTTGCTTGGTCGCATCGGCACCAAGACATTTCTTATTTATATGATGACAACAGCTCTGGCTATCGCAACAGCGATTGGGCTTGGCGTGCTATTTGGTATCGGTAAAGGCATGAATATCGAAACCGAAGCGGCATTTGAAGCAGCTTCAGCACCACCACTGCTAGATGTGTTCTCTAATATTATCCCATCAAACCCCATCAGCGCGATGGCAAATGGTGATATGTTATCGATTATTTTCTTTGCTATTTTGATCGGTGTTAGTATCTTGATGGTGGGTAAACCTGCCAAAGGCTTAGTGCAGAGCTTAGAATTAATCAATGAAGTCATCTTAAAAATGGTGACCATCATTATGAATCTTGCACCTTATGGTGTATTTGCGCTATTGACCAAAGCAATGGCAGAGCTGGGTTTAGACTTGATTTGGTCACTGCTCGGTTATGTGGCGGTATTGGTCGGCTCATTGGCATTCCATTTCTTTGTCACTATGATGATTGTACTCAAAGTCTCTTCGGGCTTATCCATCAAAACCTTTTTGGCAAAAATGCGTGAAGTTCAGATTTTTGCTTTTAGTACGTCAAGCTCGAACGCGACGATTCCTATTACCTTGCGTACGGTCACCAAGCGCATGGGTGTCAATAACTCAGTTGCTTCGTTTACGGTGCCTTTTGGTGCGACCATCAACATGGATGGTACCGCCATCATGCAGGGTACGGCGACCATTTTCATTGCCAATATTTATGGTATTGACTTGGGCGTGACTGAGTATCTGACTGTCATTCTAATGTCTGTTTTGGCTTCCGTCGGTACTGCTGGTGTACCGGGTGTTGGTCTGATTATGCTATCAATGGTATTTGCCCAAGTCGGTCTACCTATCGAAGGCATCGGTCTTATCTTAGGTGTGGATCGTATCCTTGATATGTTACGTACCGCAGTGAACGTCGGTGGCGATGCCGCTGTGACGGCTATTGTGGCAAAATCAGAAGGCAAAATGGATTTGGCTATTTATAACGATCCTAACGCTGGTGCAAAAGACGTGTTCGATGGTCACATTGATGAAGACAATGAGCGTGAATTCTCTGAAGTCTTTAGTGATGGGATCATGGGCAGTGAGTACGATGATATCGATCGTCGCCGCTAGGCATTGAATAGATTTTGATAATTTATTCACGATCCATAAAAAACCTCAGTCATATTGGCTGAGGTTTTTTTGGCCTTACTAAATACATTTACTTGATGAACAACAATCAACCAAAAACGTATTTGGTTACCATCGCCAAGCATACCACTACAATCATCGGACGAATCAGCTTACTACCGCCCTTGACCACCATATGAGAGCCAAAATATGCACCTATCGTTTGTCCCACCATCATGGCAAGCCCTACTTTCCACAACACATTACCGCCCAAAATAAAGAATATTAACGAGCCAATATTGGTCGATAAATTCAATACCTTTGCTGCGCCTGTTGCTTCGATAATTTGCCGACCGCGCAACGCCACGTTGCCGAGCGCAAAAAACATCCCTGTGCCTGGTCCAATATAACCATCATAAAAACCAATTAATGGTGCAACCACTTTTTGCCATTTGCCTTCTGAGATACGCGGCGCAGCTTCTACTTCGCCAAGTCGAGGCGCAAACAAGGTATAAATCCCGATAGCCGCAATCAAAAACGGAATCAGTGTCTCAAGCAGATCCGGCGGCGACATCTGTACAGCGATAGTGCCGAGAACAGAACCGATAAAAGCGCCAACAATAGCTACTTTGATACGTTGCGGTTTGACCACCCCTTTTCTAATCATCGTAATAGAGGCTGCTAGCGCACCTGAAGCGGCTTGTAGCTTATTGGTACCGAGCGTTAGCACTGGTGGGATATTGGCAAGTAACATGGCGGGGATGGTCAATAAACCGCCACCACCAGCGATAGCATCAATAAAGCCTGCCAACGCTGCCACAGCGGTAAGCATTAATATAACCTCTAACGAAAGCGATAATTCCATGACGCTGACCTGTAAATTTTATGATGGAAAATGAGGAAGTTCTAAAACTGGCTTTAAGAACGGGAAATAAAATATTAGTAGCAATGTTGCTATCAACTTTGCTATTCATTAGCTGATAGTACTGCTGATATGTATTAAAGCTGTGACAGAACATCACAAAATGCCAATCATTATAAAGATAAAACGCTAAAAAAAGCCAAAAACGTAAAAAAGTCTGCTAGATTTGTCTAACGGCCTAATAAGTATCTAAAATAAGCAGCGATTGATTAAAACTATGTAACGACTGAGCACGCTTTTGTCTGCTCTATCGACTTTATAATATCGCTATTATTAATGTGGCAAGCGGCACTTATAACTTTTGGTTGACGTATTTTGTTGTCTATATCAATAAGAGTATGAGAAACTGTTGCTGTCTATCATGTCTTTATGAGTCGTGTCATAGATATTTGAGGTTATTGGATTAATTTGTAATTCGTGTTTAGCAAATGAGGATGATATGGCAATACGCAGGATTAAAGCATTTTTTGAATTTGAGGCAGCGGGCGGTATCGTCCTAGCATTGGCTGCCATTGCTGCAATGATTATTGCCAACTCCCCTCTCAATGTGTGGTATGAGGGCTTTATTCACGCACCCGTTGCCATTCAAATCGGTGAGTTCGCTATCGCTAAAGACGCTCATCACTGGATTAATGACGGTTTGATGGCGATTTTCTTTTTCTTAGTGGGACTTGAGCTCAAGCGTGAAGTGCTGATCGGTGAGCTGTCTAACGTTAAGCAAATCATCCTGCCAGCTGGTGCGGCGCTCGGTGGCATGATTATGCCAGCGATTGTCTATCTGCTCTTTAACTATAACGAGCCTGAGTTTTGGAAAGGATGGGCGATTCCAGCCGCGACCGATATTGCTTTTGCCCTAGGTATTTTGAGCTTATTAGGCAACCGCGTTCCCAACTCTTTAAAAGTATTTTTAGTATCAATTGCTATTTTTGATGATATTGGCGCCATTTTAATCATCGCTTTATTTTATACCAGTGATTTGTCATTAGAGTCATTGGCAGTGGCAGGTCTATGTCTACCCTTCTTATACCTTCTCAATCGTCGCAACGTCACTAGCATCACGCCTTATCTGCTGATCGGTGTGATCATGTGGATTGCGGTACTCAAATCTGGCATCCATGCCACCTTGGCTGGCGTGGTCTTAGCACTATTTATTCCTATGTTTGACCGTACTGATCCTGAGCACTCACCGCTAGAAGAGCTAGAGCACGATTTACATAACACCGTTGCCTTCGGTATCTTGCCATTATTCGCATTTGCCAACTCAGGCATATCGCTCAAAGGTGCAGGCTTCGCTGAGCTGTTCCATTCAGTACCGCTTGGTATTGCGGCCGGTCTATTCATCGGTAAGCAAATGGGCGTGATGATCATGTGCTGGTTAATCTTTAAGCTTGGTATCTCAACCATGCCAAGAGGCATGAATTATAAGCAGATTTACGGTGCAGCCTTACTCTGTGGTGTTGGTTTTACCATGAGTCTGTTCATTGGCGGTCTGGCATTTGCTGGTGAAACAGCCTTATTTGATGAGCGCTTAGGTATTATTATGGGCTCAATCGTCTCTGGTATCGCAGGTTACCTCATGCTCAAAGTCAGCTTGAAAGACAATGTAAGCGGCACCTCAGTCGATCTGACTCGCCCTCATTAATAAGAAAATAAGCCACTTAAAGGCGATTTAGCTTATCGGTGGCTTATGATTTTATAGTTCACGTATTTTGGCAGCCGAGCATGGTTCATTAAAAGTATTTTTCATTCGCCATATCAGCACTTGCATCAATAGCCATAGAAGAGATAATCATGCGACAGTTTGTACTGCGGCCTTTGTTAAGCTTAGCGCTCCTTGGTAGCATTGTTTTACTATCAAGCTGTGCCACGCTCTCTAAGCAGGAGTGCCTCGTTGGTGACTGGCAGGCTATTGGCTACAACGATGGCGTGGCAGGTTACCAATCAGATCGCCTTGCATCACATGCCAAAGCCTGTGCCAAGGCCAGTGTTGCCCCCAACTATCTGGCATGGGAGCGCGGTCGCCAGCTGGGGCTTAAGCAATACTGCACGACCAGTAATGCTTACAATGTCGGTCGGCGCGGACGTCAGCTCAATAATGTCTGCCCCTTAACCTTGGCGAATGCACTGCAAACTGCCAATCAAAAAGGCTTAGACTATTACGCCTTAGACAGTCAGTTAGACAAAGACAAGCGCCTCATAGAAACCTACCAAGAAGAATTTGATAAGCTAGAAAGTGGGGCGATGCTAAACTTTGCTAATGAAAAAGAAGCACGCGCGCGCCTACTGTCATTAGCCGACGAACTGCGTAAAGCCAAGCGCCATATGAACACCACGCAAAGACAATTAGAAGCCCTAAACCAGTCAAATAGCTATTAATATGATTGACCTTGTGAAATGATCTAATAGGAAAATATTTGGTAAAGAGGCATTTAATAAATATGGATTCAATCAACATAACTGATAAACAGACGGCTGCTACTTTGAATCACCAACAACCCTCAATAAAACCTTATCAGCGTCACGGACGGACGACCGCGATTGATGACCATAGCGACTTGCAAGTATTAAAGCGCATCAAGCGTTATTTATTGCCAAAAGACTTCGTTATCTCGCAAGATTTATTAAATGAAATAGTCGCAGGCTACGATATTGGTGATCCAGTGGCAGATGCGTTAGCCACTGACGGCATTCGTTTTGCAAAGCCCTTACAGCAATTTATTATCAGCGACAGTAGCAATAGCAATAAATTCGATGCTAATCTCACAAACAACTCTGCATTTAACGCCTTGACTGAACAATTTAGCCACCATCCCGATTGGTTCGATCCTAAGCTTGCCCAAATTGGTGCGGTTGCCTATCGACGCTATCCGCTGATGCTGATTTGGCTACTACGTAATGTCGCCTTGATGGCAGGCTACAGCATTCCTGCCCTCTCCCTGCCGCTCATTCAGACAGGCGCATTGATGCACGATGCCTTGCCCCGCCTGATGCGTACGTATGCCTATATCTTAGCCGTCTCTGAACATCCCCCATTACATAAGCCAAATACAAGCGCCCATAATCAACGTCAGTCTATCGAGCAAGTATTGGCGATTGGCTCAGAAGGTTGGCGGCAATCAATCAAGGTGCGGCAAATTCATACCCTAGTACGGCAAAACTTGCTCAAAGGTAAAGGCAATGCTGCTAAAGGCGTCATACCAAATGCCGACCAACATCACAACCCAGATGGCAGCTGGAATACTGATTATTGGGGTCTTCCTATCAATCAAACCGATATGATTGCTACTCATTTGCAATTTTCATTGTTGATTATGCGCGGGTTACGGCTGCTTGGCGCACGCATCAGCACTGAAGAAGCGGCAGGTATTCTGCATCTATGGAATCTTGCCAGTTATTGGATGGGGGTTGACTTAGATCGCCTACCAAAAGATGAAACCGCCTGCTGGGAATGGCTCTATACTTATTTATCAATTCAGCAACTTGATTTTAAAATGGGGCAACCATTAGCCAAGGCTCTGCATGATTTGCCACGTCAGCTGATGGGCGAAGACAATCGGCGGGGGCGTTTCGTTGAGATGGTTAATGCTAGCGTGACCCGTACCTTGGTCGGCGATGATATTGGCGATGGGCTGGATTTGCCAAAATCAAAAATCCGCTTTGGTGTCTTATCATCGGTGCCGATTCTCTTTGCGCTCGATACGGCACGCCAACACAATCAAACGATAGCCGAAAAACTAGAAGCCTTCCGCGCCAAACGCCAAGATAATATGAACTGGTGGCTTAAAAAAAACGACGAATATTATAAGTAAGCAATTATAAATAAAGCATAGTAGATAAAAGAAACGAATAATGATTAGACGTCAGCCACCTTACGGATTAATTTCGCGTATTTTGGATACGATAATACCACTCAAGCTGGCGATCAAAGCCTGTTTCTAACAAGCTGGCAATGACTCGTCCTGTCAGACCCCAAACCGTTTCACCATCCACTTGCCAGCTAGGCGTGAGAATGGTCGCGATCTTATCTTGCATTGCATATTCTACCGCATACTCGACAGTAGGCTGAGTCAGCAAGGTTTCAAAATCTGCCCAAAAAATGCGCGAGATTTCGCCAAGCTCAGGGACTAATAATAAATCGGGCGCAATCAGCGCCACAATAGGACGCACACTCATACCGCTTTTGGAGGTTTGAATGGGCAATTGACCAATTAGCTGGACTTTATTAGGTGGTAGTGCCGTCTCTTCGCAGGCTTCACGCAAAGCGGTGACGACATTATTACCGTCGCCTGCGTCATGTTTACCACCAACGCAAGAGACCTCGCCAGCATGGCTGTTCATGTGCGCAGCGCGGCGTGTCAGTAGCAGTTTTGGATGGCGTTCATGAGTAATGGCAACCAATACCGAGGCATCGGCAATGGGTGTTTGATACAAGCTATCTAGAATGCGAGTGCTACGAGAAGTGCTAGCATCATACAGCGCAGGACTGGTGACGTCATTTAAGGTCTCATGCTGCACCCGTTCCGCCAACGTTTTAATAGTGGGATAACGAATAAAGTCCGGCACAGCGACTGAAAACTCATCAAAACGTAGCGACTGCGGGGGAAGTAACATGATTATTGCCCTATATTTTTATTAGAATTAAGCATCGGATTGTGGAGCTTATCTCTCGCAATGTGTACAACGCTTGCGCCAGTGTTATTGCTACGCGTATCGCATCTACATGCTGGCCTCCATTCATTCATCGTCATGCTTGGCGACGTAAAGTGGCATTTTTTAATACCCCCTACTCTGATAGATGCGCTCGCTTTGCTGGTTGCCCTTACTTAGAACAACACCAGTCGCGGAAGCCATTACTCTCGTTATAGGTAAAGCTATCATTCAATAGTTAGCGTGAGTCTAGCCTAGCGCAATCTTATCGTGACTGCATATACTTTATGTGACTGTCCTGCTCTGCCTGCTGATACATTCATTAATAGCAACCGTAGCCGTAAGCAGTTGCGCAAACCTGTGTGCTTGTTATTATCACTGCCAGTGTGATGAGAATTTGTGTTATCTTAGGATTAACAGCTATGATCACCTAACATCTGATAAGCTAAAGTCATACTATTTTATAAAATAAGAATCATAATTCTTCAAAGAACGACAATCCTTTTTCTCATTTCTATTTATCATGTATATTTATCATTAAATAAGGCAGTTGATATGCGCTATTGTTTACAATGCGGTCATGAAGCGGAACGCAAAATACCAGCCACGGATAATATCCCACGCTTGGTATGCCCCAATTGCCACTATATTCACTATGAAAATCCAAAAGTGATTTGTGGCTCACTCGTTGTGCATAAGCATCGGGTACTGCTATGTCGCCGCGCGATCGAGCCACAGTATGGCTTATGGACACTGCCAGCGGGCTTTATGGAAAATGGCGAAACCATGGCAGAAGGGGCTGCTCGTGAAAGCTTTGAAGAAGCAGAAGCGGTCGTCGTCAATCCGCATTTATATTGCCTATATGACATTCCTGATATCGGGCAAATCTATAGTATTTATATCACTGAGCTAAAAGACGGTGCTTATGGCATCGGCTCTGAAAGTCTTGATTGTGCGTTATTTACCGAAGAAGACATTCCATGGGACAAACTTGCCTTTGAAGCGGTACGTCGTACTTTAAAAAGTTACTTTGCTGACCGAAAGCAATACGATAACCATGAAAATTTCCCTATTCATCAGGATATCATCGGTAAAGACCAAGCTATCAAGCGCTACTAGCCATAAGCATATAAAAAATAACCTTATAAAAAAATCAATTGCTTTACAAAAGTGGTTGGTAAAAACCATTGATAAGTCTTATGCTAAGTTTTGAATATAGCCACTTATCAATGGTTTTTTATTGTCTGAAGTTAATCGTTTAAGCCGACTTGCGAGAATATTATGCTGACTTTATTGCAACGCTCTTTACCGCTACTACCGCTGACCATCGCCATGACCCTAACCAGTATAAGTATCACCAGCCATGCGGAAGATGCACGGTTAACCGCCAAACAATCCGACCCACAAACCCTTGGCTGGATGCAAGGTTTTCCGCCGCCTGCCGATAAACTGATTACTCAACCTTCCTCTAATTTTTTTAGTTTTCCCAAGCTGCGTTGGACGGTCTGTCATATCCGTGAATTGATGCCCACCACTGACGTCAGTCGCGGTATCGGCGCACCTTCCAAGCTCAGCTATGAGTTAGATAAAAATATCGATGCCATCACCTTTATGCCTACTAACAGTAAGCGCCCGATGACTTGGAAGCAATCACTGGATGCCAATTATACTGACGGCATTATGGTCATGCATCATGGCAAGGTGGTATACGAGCGCCAAAACGGCTGCCTCAATGAGCTGGGCAATCATGCGGCGATGTCGATGACCAAATCAATGACTGGGCTGTTAGCAGAGATCCTCGTGACCGAAGGTAAGCTTGACGATAAAGCTTTGGTGGCGTCTATCATTCCAGAGCTCAAAAACAGTGGTTTTGGTGATGCAACCGTACGCCAAGTCATGGACATGACCACAGCGCTCGATTATAGCGAAGACTATGCCGATCCTAATGCCGATATCTGGAAGTATTCAGAAGCGGCAAGCCCATTACCAAAACCGAAAGATTATAACGGACCCAATGGTTACTTTGAGTACCTGCAAACAGTTAAGAAGAACGGCGAACATGGGGAAGCTTTCAACTATCGAACCATTAATAGCGATGCCCTAGGCTGGATTATTTCGCGTACGACTGGTAAAGCGGTGAATGAATTACTCTCGGAACGCATATGGCAAAAAATCGGTGCTGAACAAAGCGCCTATATGACGGTCGATGCTAAAGGTACGCCGTTTGCTGGCGGCGGTCTTAGTGCAGGCTTGCATGATATGGCACGCATTGGTAGCTTGATGCTCAATAAAGGCGAAATTAATGGTGAGCGCTTATTCCCAGCTGCGGTCGTTGATAATATCGAAGCGGGTGGCGATAAAGAGGCTTTTGCGAAAGCCGATTATAAGCAGCTGACTAACGGCAGCTACACAAGCATGTGGTGGTTATTTAATAACCCCACGCCCATCTATGCAGCACGCGGCGTCCACGGTCAAACTGTCTATGTGGATCCAGCAGCTGATATGGTCATCGTTCGTTTTGCGTCATATCCGGATGCCAGTAACGGCAAAATAGACCCGACTTCTTTACCTGCCTATAAAGCAGTCGCCAATTACTTAATCAAAAAGTAAGCCTGTAAAAAACACTATCAAGCAATAAAAACCGCCGCTTCCATTTTTAGTGAAAGCGGCGGTTTTTTATATAACGATTAAATCAGCAGACTTGAAGAAGATTAGCTTTTAATTTTATAAATGCTAAAGCCTAACTCTTGCACTGCCGCTTCTTTATCATAAGGCGCGAGTACTGCACGTACGTGCTTTTGTCCTTGTAGGTATTGCTTAGCAACGCGCTGTAAGTCAGCCACGGTCACAGCCAATATTGACGCGCGCATTTTACGCTGCCACTCTACACCGCGATGATGTAAGTCAGCAAAGCAGGCTTTAACCGCCTCCCCTGCTGGAGAGCCTGGCTTATCCATTCCTGAGATAATACCTAAGATGGCCTCTTCTAACTGCTCGTCTGTTTGCGGCTCATTCAATAGCCATTCGATACTGGCATCAAAATGGGCAAAAGTTTCAGCACACTGCGGGTCACGGTAGCTAAAGAACTTAAAGGCACAGGCATTGGCATCGTAGCCCGCACCGCCGCCATAAGCACCGCCGCGCTCACGAATAGCGCTATGCAGATAACCATTGCGTAGATAAGGCGCGAGTACCATGAGAGCTGCTGTATCAGGATGATCAGCCGCTGGTACGGTATAAGCGCTGGCATTATGATAGACGTTGGTTGGGACTAGCCACGCTAAGTCTTCAACATCGAGCGCCACATCACTTTCTAGCGCTTCGACCGCGTCTTTATCACCATTTAACGCCGTATCAAGTTGCAATTCAGCAAACTCGCTTGGGATATTGTCTTCAATACTCGCATCAGTATTTTTTAACTGCGCTGCAATCTTTGGCGCTTGACTGTCTTTCCAGCTATCAACAATTAAATTGCTTAAGCGTTCAGTTTGCTCGGCTTCGCAAATAATAACCGCGTGCTTAGGCAAACTAATTAGACGTTGATGTAAGTCCATCAAGCTGTTTGCTAATTTATCCCACTGTGCGTCGTCGGTACTGGCATGAGTTAAGAAGTCTTTTAGCGCGTTCAATGCTGGCAGACCACTGCGCACGTACTCTAACTGCGCTTGACGACTCATACCACGGCTGGCGGTTTGCATGGCATAGGAATGCCCTGAACCAGCAAGGTTTGATTGCCAGCCTGCTTGACGCTGCTGCAAGATTTCTTTGATACGATCATGCTCACTAAAGATACTGTGTTCCATCACTTCTTTGAGCAAATCAATCGCTTCAGGTTTACGATTCAGCGCGCGCGTTGCCACCACAAAGTAGCTGCTAATCGCTTGGCTGTCATCGACATTGGTACGCTGACTAATACGCGCCGTCACCCCTGATGAATGCGCCGCTTGCTTGGCCTGCATTTCGTGAGCGCTGAGCGAATCTGTACCTAGCTCTGATAATAAGCTTAAATAGATAGGCAACAGCGGATGATTAATGACTTCATTAACGGGTAGCTCGCTTGTATCCTCATTACCAATCGCATCAGTCAACGGTACAATTATTTGATAATAATATAAGCCGTTAGTGCCCGCTTCATATTCAAATAAGGTGCTGTCTTTGCCACTTAAATTAATCTGCTTTTGCGTGCCTTGTTTAAAGCTGATATCGGTCGGTACGTCTTCTAAACCCACTTTTGGCAATAAGCTTAAATCATCAGGCGCGGCTTGGCGCGCTGCCAAATCTAACGCTTGTTGTTTTAAGATAGCTTTATCATCAGCGGTCAAATCCATTTCGATGGTATCAAGACGAGTCTGCTCAGCTGCCGCCAAACGGGCGGATTTTTCACTATCAGGCGTCATGGTCACACGCACACGATGCTGATTATCAAGCAAATGCTGCTTGATTAAATTCGGTAACCATTGCGCATCTTTTACTTGCTCACGTAGCCACTGCAAATGCTCATCAACTTCCCAGACATCAATAGGATTACCATCATGAATGGCAGTGCTAAAACCTTCTAGCATGAGATTTAGACCATAAGGCATGCTATCGCCGCCGATATGGCGCTGATCAATCTCGATTTGGTGCAGAATCGTCTCAATGGTTTCATCATCAATTGGTTGGCTCGCGACCTCTTTAAGCAAATCAATAATGCCCTGCTCTACCGCTTCGGCGTGTTCAGGGTTAGAACCACGTAGTCCCGTATAAAAGACCATTTCATAATGACTGTCATCCAAACCTAGTAGCGGACTTGGCGCTTTACCAAGTGGATGGCTGTCCAAATAAGCACGTAGCGGCGAACCAGCATGCTCAACCAGCACGCCTTCTAATAAACGCAATGCCAAACGCTGCTTTGGATCAGTAATCGATGGTAATAACCATGCAATCACGTGATGAGTTTGGTCAGGACCTGCTTCGTCAGCGGTATAAGTATCAACGGCGCTAATCGGTGCAGACAGGCGTTTTTCAGGACGCGAGACATGTTTTTTGCCCGCTTCAAACTGAATCAAGGCATCTTCATGGATTTTAGCTTGGGTTTCAGCGACTGGAATATTACCAAAGCTCATAATCACACTGTTTGACGGATGATAATGGCTCTGATGAAATTCAACTAGCTCAGTATGCGTCAAGTCTGGGATATCGGCAGGATCGCCGCCCGAATTATAGTGATACGTCGTCGTTGGGAATAAATGATGGGCGACCGTATGATACAACTGGTCAATCTCACCACTCATTGCGCCTTTCATTTCATTAAAGACGATGCCTTTAAATTGCGGCTTATCATTTTCGTCTAATTCTACACGAATACCTTCTTGGGCAAAATCCAGCGGATGAATATTCGGAAAAAATGATGCATCAAGATAGACAGCCAGCAAGTTAAAATAATCGTTCTTATTTTGCGTTGCATACGGATACGCCGTCCAATCGGCAGCGGTCATCGCATTCATAAACGTGTTTAATGAGCGTTTAATCATCGAAAAAAACGGGTCACGGACGGGGAATTTCTCAGAGCCACATAAAGCCACGTGCTCTAAAATATGCGCCTCACCTTTTGAATCCATTGGCTGAGTTCGAAAGCCAACCAAAAAGGCATTTTCGTCACTCGGATGTGCTAAATGGTAATGCATCGCGCCTGTTTTGACGTGTTGGCTTATTAATACGTCCATCGACAATGCATCGATATGGCGATGCTCAATCAGCTCAAAGGCAGGATGCAAAGTTAGATCAGTAGTAGATAACGTGTCGGTCATAATTTTCCTTATGGATTGCTCTAATTTTATTTAGAATAATATGCGATTAGTGACTAAATCTAGCCAGTGGCGATAAAATAAAATCGGAGTAAACAATAGATAAATAGTGTATGTAATACTTATCGTAGGGTCTTTTTTATATGATAATTATATAAAAATATTGTGAGTATTATTGTGATTAACCTATGAGTAATATTCAAATTTAATGGCATGTACCCGTGCATCATTTTAAGTGACAGCAATGCACTGGTATAAATTAAAAAGAATTTGCCTAACGGAATTAGATGGGGTTCGCACCTTCATAAGTCAAGATACTGTAGTGATAAAGATGACCAATATGGCAGAATGTCGGATTTTCACAAAGCGAACTCAAAGCTTACTTAACAGCAGCCATCAGTAATGCTATAGTTAAAATCATCTGTCACAAGGAGCCGCTCATGAGTTACGAACATATTTTATTGGTCACCGACTTAATGTCCGATGCTGATGTGGTCGCCCAAAAGGCCAAACGTATCGTCGAGAATCGTCCTAACGCCAAGTTATCGGTATTACATATCGTCAAAGATACCATGGTTGGCTTTGGCTATGAGCTGGTGCCAGCCTCCAGCTTATACGATGAGATTGACGATGAACGCTGTCAGGAAGCGCGTGCCAAACTGGCACAGTTTCTGGAGCGTAATGACCTACATGCGGTGAATTCTGAAGTGACCACTGCCATCTCTAACAGTGAAGGCATCGTCAACTATTGCCACAAGCATGACGTTGATTTGTTGGTCATCGGTCGTCATGAACGCCATGGTATCGCCGCTTGGCTCAGTGGCGCGACGGCAGATAATATCTTGCCTAACGTCCCATGCGATAGCTTGGTCGTAAGACTGGATAAACCCGTTAATAAGTAGTTTAAAAAAAGACTTAACGTTGTTTCCAAGTTAGTTAAAGCTATTAAAAAAACTATTAAAAAAGCTCATTAAAAAAGCTCATTAAAAAAAGCGCATTGTCTTACATTGCGCTTTTTTATTACTAGGGCGTGTCTTCATTTCAAAAATGGTGATAAAAATGAGATAAATTGCCGTCAAACAAGGAAAATAGCGCAGATAATATCGGGATATTAACCAGCTATTTGACGATGTTTGGCAAGATTTAGCCATTTTTAGCCCATTTAGAGGACTATCGAGTGAATTGAAGACACGCCCTAATTAAAATAGTAGATATTCTCGCTAATACCTCTATATTTATCACTAAAATTAATCTTCTGTCAAAATATCAATAAAGCTTTGCCAAATAGGGCTTTGATGGCGGGCTTTATGCCACACTAGCCACCAAGTTCGTGACAAATCGATGCCCGCGACTTTCACCTGTACCAGTGCTCCTGCTGTCAGCTCTGCCTGAATGACATGCTGTGATAAACAACCAAGACCAATATCTGCACTCACCATATGCTTAATAGCTTCCGACTGCTGAATCGCCATCACAATTTCCGCATCAGGCAAATGCTTGAGCAACTGCTCGTCGATAATTTGCCGTGTACCTGACCCTGCCTCTCGTACCAATAGCGGCAGCTTAGCCAGTTGTGCAATGCTAAGCTCGTAGCAATTATCCGCATCGTTATACGCTGCCATGTCTGTCAACCATTTGCTATCGCGCTTGGTAAAGATCATCAAGGTATCTGTCCGCCACGCACGCTGCTCAATGACTTTCATATCTGTCGGGCGCGGCATACCCTCTACGAGCGCAATATCAATATTTAACTGCTCAACTTCGCTGACCACTTCTTGAGTATTGGCAATATACATATCGATATGGGCGTCGGGTAACGCCGCATATAGCTTGGCAAGCAGCGGTGGCAGTGCATAATTGCCGATCGTGGTACTGGCACCGATATGAATCTGCCCTGCTTGATGCTTATGATAATGCTCTAGAGTTAAGGCCTGCCCCAAGATAGCTTGTGCCTGTATATAAATAGGATGGGCGTTGGGGTGCTGATTGAGCCTACGCCCGACGCGCTCAAACAATGGCATCTGCAGCCTTGCTTCTAATTCTGTCAGCGCACTACTGACGGCCGACTGCGACAAATGCAGCGCTTCACTGGCACGGCTGGTACTACCGGTTTGATAAATACTGACAAACACCGATAATTGCTTGAGGGTAATCTTTGGTAATACCTGCATGGCTTTTTTCATACTTTCTCTGATACCCTATCTTATTGATACAACCTAAAAACCACCTGTTATTTTAAAAACCCTTTATTATCTAAAAACCCATATTTTTAACCCAAAGACTTTCATTGACCCAAAAAATCGATAGGTTTTATCTAATTAATCTGTTTTTATTATAGATTAGTCTGTCTTATAATGTCTATTCATAAGCTTATGCTTATTTCGATTATAGATAATACATAATAGGACAGTCAGTCATGTACGCCTTGACCCAATCAGTAAATAACTATCTCCCGCGCAGCCGCCATCTAGCAGGGCTTATTGTCGTGCTGATTGGTAGCTTATTTTGTTTGTGGCTCAATACTAGTGTCAACACATGGACCAATGGACGTATCGTTGGCTTGTCTTCTCTCACTTTAGCCATTCTCATTGGTATGGTATTGGGCAATACGGTCTATCCTAACCTTGCTGAGCGCTTAAGTGTCGGCGTGGCATTTGCCAAAGGTCAAATATTGCGCCTCGCCATCATGTTTTATGGTTTTAAGCTGACCCTAACGCAAGTATCAAGTGTCGGACTGTCTGCGGTGATGAGCGATGCGTTGGTATTGACATCGACCTTTTTACTCACCTATTGGATAGGTACCCGATGGTTAAAAGTCGATAAACAAACGACGCTATTAATTGGGTCAGGCGCAAGCATTTGCGGTGCCGCCGCGGTGATTGCCGCCGAGCCTGTGGTCAAAGCAGAAGCACACAAAGTCACTATTGCCGTGGCGACAGTGGTGGTCTTTGGTACGGTTGCGATGTTACTCTATCCGTTTTTATACCATCTTGGTTGGTTGCAACCTTGGCTAAATGCTCAGCAGTACGGGATTTATACGGGTTCCACCATTCATGAAGTGGCGCAAGTCGTCGTCGCTGGTAACGCAGTCAGTCCCGAAGTGGGTGACACAGCGGTTGTCACCAAGATGATACGCGTCATGATGCTTGCCCCTTTTTTACTTATTTTATCGTTTGCCTTAACCAAAGGTAGCAGCGACAATGGCAAAAAACCATCGTTTATAAATCGCGTCCAACAAGTCAAAGTGCCTTGGTTTGCCTTTATATTTATTGCCATCGTCTTACTACACACTTGGGTGCCGATGACCGCAAGCTTTGAGCGTAGTATGGTGATGCTAGACGATGTGCTGCTTACCATGGCGATGTTTGCGCTTGGTCTAACCACGCATTTGGGCGCTATTAAACAAGCTGGCGTTAAACCCCTTATCTTGGGGGCGATTATGTTCGCTTGGCTGATCGTTGGCGGTGGTCTAATCAATATAGGTATCAGTTTTTTATAAGACGCTCATTCCTATGATAGCTTGCCCACTATAAATTTATGCAGAATCAACAAAGCCTACGACTATTAACATAGTAAGTAGGCTTTTTTATAAATAATCTACACCAAATTTTAGACGAAAAAAAACGAACCCGAAGGTTCGCTTTTTTTTCATCTTGCTCTAAGTGTCTATAAAGACAAATTAGATAGCAACGATGTTATGGGCTTGTGGGCCTTTTTGACCTTGAGTTACAGTGAACTCAACTTCTTGGCCTTCAGCTAAAGTTTTGAAGCCTGAACCAGTGATTTCGCTGTAATGAGCAAAAACGTCTGCGCCAGTTTCTGGAGCGATAAAACCAAAGCCTTTAGCTTCGTTGAACCACTTAACTGTACCTTTTTGAACGTCTGACATAATATAATCCTACTTTTAAATTTATTAATGGCCTAGTGACCGATAACGCTTGCAAATAGCTACTGAACGATAAATATTAAAACGAAGGATTATAACTAATACTACGAGGTAATGATTTGGTGCAGAACTGCTCTTAAGCTTGGACGTATTATAGGGGGAACATCCTGATTTCGCAAGTCTTATCTTAGCTTTCATGTAACCAAAGCCCATTTATTACGATTTTTGACCTGAAAATCAATGTATTTTAGGCATTTGGCAAACGGAACAAATAGACCGCTACCCCAGTACAGACCACGGCTACCAGCCATGCCATCCATATCATATCGGCGGGAATATTAAAAAATAACATCGTTGTTGAAATAGTCATCATTATTGTCGCTAACCACTTGGCATAGAGTGGCACGGCATGATTATTTTCCCAATCGCGGACAAATTTCCCA
This sequence comes from Psychrobacter sp. NC44, assembly GCF_904846655.1. NCBI lineage: Bacteria > Pseudomonadati > Pseudomonadota > Gammaproteobacteria > Moraxellales > Moraxellaceae > Psychrobacter > Psychrobacter sp. NC44. The sequence goes on from NZ_CAJHBN010000009.1 coordinate 99,668, forward strand.
AAGTATTTATGATTAATCAACCAAAAATGAAAGCGTCGCGAACTACGTGCCCAGCAACCTGCTGCCAGTAATATAAAAGGCGCAGTCGGCATGACTGGCAGCAATACACCGATAATCCCTAATACAAAAAATAGCCAGCCCAGTATGACAAACGTCCAACGCACCGTTGGGCTGTTATGCTGATTGGTTTTGGGTCGATAGTAAAAGGCTTTTTTGTGTTGGCTCATAAAAATACTGTCATTGAATGATATGGAGTGGCTAATATTCGATAAAGGTTAGACAGCTAGATTTTTAAACCAGATAATCATTTATAGAACTGCCTACCTATATAGGTAGCTAAGCATGCAATATCACTCAAAACGGTACAAGGCTATTTTTACGAGGTTTTTGCTATCAATAGGTATGTTTGGTTAGTGGTTGGGTAAGTGAGCTCACCACCTTTGACTGAATTTTTAGCAATAAAAAACCGCTCATAGCTGGATTATGAACGGTTTTATCGTTAAAGATACTATCCTGATTTAGTTATTTCGCTATCAATCCTATCTGGCGTGCCTCTTTTAGCCAGCTTGGAAACTCTTCTAGCATGTTTTCATACAAGGCTTCTTCGCTAATGTCATCCAAATCATCGAGTTCAAAAAAGTCGCAATTATCAATCACGCGCCCTTCCATGTCGTCTAGTTTTTTTAGGATGCCATAACCACGACCACCTAAGCCCACGAACTGCCAAAATATCGGTAGTTTCGCGGCTTCCGTCATGACTCTGGTGATACCGCGATTGTCATTCACCCCGCCATCACTGATAAATAAAACATAGACAGGTACATCCAACCCATCATTTTGATAAAACTCCGTCACGGCTTTCATGACTTCTGCTTCGTTATTGATGCGCGGGCCAAGTGCCCATTTGCGCCAGCCGCCATGAGCGTTGTCAATGAAGCCGTCATAGTTGCTCAGTCCAATCTCACCCAAATACTGCGGATCTCGGGCAAACGCCCAGCAGTCTAGCGCTTGGTCGTCATCGAAGCTGACTGCCAATGGTAATAGACGATTGACCACCTCTTGCACGCGGCCTTGTTTATATTGTCTGTTCATTGAGCCTGAGGCATCTAACACCAACGCTACTTTTGCGGTTAATTGCTGCAATTGACGTTTCTCAAGCGATATCGTGGCTTTTTTGGCCAGATTGACGAGCTTTGGGGCTTTGTCTAGCATGACCTTTTCTAGCGATGGTTTTGCTTGCACTGGCGTGGCGGTCGGCTCGAGTACTTGCGGACTACTCTCTTCTACATCGCCACCGAAATGCTGCACGATGGCGGCAAGTCCACCATTAAAGCCTTGCGCGACGTTAGATACTCGCCAAACGCCACTCTTACGGTAAAGCTGCATCAGCATACTGGCTTGCTGCTGGGCAAAGTCTACTGCTTGATACGCTGCCTGCGCTTTTTGTAATTGCTGCCAAATGCCAATCTCTAACGATTGAATTTGATTGAGCGGCGTGTCGGCTGATAATACAAAAAACAAGCTGTCTATATTAGTCGCCAGTTTGGATAAATTAACTTCAAACTCGGCTTGGATGCCTTTATTCGCCGTTGGCTGCGACTCATAATGGGTGAGCTTGATTTGCCCACAAGGTGAGGTTGGCTGATTGTAAAACACCATGTAATCATCATTGATCAGCTTGCCCGCTGCGTCTAAGGCAAAGCAGCTGATGTCCATCTCTATCGGACTTTGACGAGTGAACTTAGCGTGATTGGTGCGGTGTCATTAATAGCAAGATTGCTTAAAGGCGCGCGTTGTCCGACGGTGAGATGGTTCATGGTGTTCCTTCGATCTATTTGAAAATTTAGCTCAAGTTGGATGCATAATCATTCAATCTATTGAAGTATCTTTTTAGAATAATTATGAATTCAGATACATCTATATAGAAATTCGGAAAAGCCTTTCTCAAGTTAGTTAAATTTGTAATTTCAACGAATAAGACTTGGATTTGATCTGTATAATTCAGCTCTTCTTCTAACCTGATATAAAGATTATTAACAGTTTTAGATGCTGCTTTGGGATAAGTTCTCACGACACTTTCTTTCTTAATGTAGTCAATAAATATAATTGCATAATCATTCTTAGAAGTTTCATTTAGCTTATAGCTAATGTCTGAAGTCATATTATTAAGAAGCACTAGTAGTTCTGTTATTTTTAACTCCAACATTATTTCTTTGAGCCGTATAGAACCTCTGATTACCTCTTCTGCATCACCTATAGTAAGGTGTTTACGGCCACTTTCAAATTTCTCAAACCATGAAAATATATAAGAAGACTCTTTAAAAAAACTCTTCCAGTCTTTTTCGCCATCGCCGCCTTTGAAGTTTACTCCCATATAAGTTCCTATAGTCTCTACCACAGTAGACCATGCATGCTGTGACTTCGTCCTAACTTGTAACTCAAATAACCTTTTGTACTCTATGCCCCTATGTTTATTTTTTATCTCGAAAGTTATATGGTAGCTTCTATACCCATCTTCTTTTGGTTTTTTTATATAATTAAACTCTCTAACGATAGAAATATTTCTACCTAATATTTTACCGTCTTGTAATAACTTAACTACCTTTGCTAATTCTTTCAGATCATTGACTACAAGCCTTACACCTACAATATCCTGCATTTTGGTGAGTCTCATACCTTCACTTTTGACTAATTTTTGTTTTATTGACACTAGCCTTTTTAGTCGTTGCCCTGTGTAGCAATTCTTAAGATCAAGGTTTTTGACGATTCTTTCTAGTAGTTTTGAAGCTATATCTAATGCATAAATGTTGTGCGAGCGCCATTCTCTTATTACTTCGTGAGCCTGTCCGCTATTAAAATCTTCAGATATAAGCTGATATACGTTGTTGTAGTATGTGTTTGACTTCATTCGAAGGTACTCACTATCTAATATAAATCTTGTTATATGAAAAAAATATAGAAGAATATATTTGTCATTAATTTTGGAAAACATTTTATATCAACTTTGTTTTAAATGACAAAGTAGTAGAGACATACAGTGTGACAAATCATAGCACACAGATATTTATTAATGGTATAGATATGAACTCTTAAGTAACTAACTAACCAGTAGATAATAAAAAACGCCATCACAATTGTGATGGCGTTTTTTATTCATACAGATATGACTATGCCAATTACAACGCTTTCAACTGCTCCATCTGCGCCGTCATCGCGGTCAACTGCCCTTCTAGCTCAGCCAGTTTCGCCTTCTCTGCTTCTAACACTTCCGCAGGTGCTTTGCTAACAAAACCTTCATTACCTAGCTTACGCAAGATACTTTCAGCTTGCTTAAAAAAACCACTTAAACCCAACTAAAACTATCACAGTTACAACCAGTCCCAACCAACCAAATCCCTTTGTTCCTTGTACTGGTATCGTCGCATTTATTTCAGGAAATAGAATAGCGCCATACGATACTAGAGGTAATATCATCAGCAAGGTATCAATATGACGATTCGGTGAAAAGTATGGAGGATTTAAAAATAGATAAACAAGCACATATACCACCATAAATATAGTGGCGAAAATGGCATGCTTATCTAATGACTCATGACGATTCCAATAGAAAAATAGAATCGCCATGATCAAGAATGCAAGTATTAAAGTTATGGCCATTATAATGATTGCTTAGACTACAACGCTTTCAACTGTTCCATCTGCGCCGTCATTGCGGTCAACTGCCCTTCTAGCTCAGCCAGTTTTGCTTTCTCAGCATCGACCACTTCCGCAGGTGCTTTACTGACGAAGCCTTCATTGCCTAGCTTGCGTGCGATGCCTTCGGCTTGACCTTTCAACTTATCATATGACTTACCTAAACGTGCTAGCTCAGCCGTTGGATCAATCAGCCCTTTCATCGGTACAAGTACCCGTAGCTGCCCGACCATACTTGATGATGATAGTGGCACCTCATCGCCTTCTTTGACGATCTCTAGGCTCTCAACTTTAGCAAGCGCTTTGAACTGGTTTTTGATACGTGACAGACGCGCGTCTTCATCGCTAGAGATATTTTGTAGTAGCACTGGCAGACGTACGGCATTACCCAATTTCATCTCACCACGGATGTTACGGACGCTAGCGATGAGCTCTTGTAGCCACGCCATATCCGCCTCGACCTGCTCACTGATTTGTGCATCATCCGTTTTTGGATAGTCAGCGACTACGATGCTGTCAGTGTTTTTGCGATTCAGTAGCGGTGCAACCGTCTGCCAAATTTGCTCGGTCAGATACGGCATGATTGGATGGCTAAAGCGTAACGCCGTCTCTAGCACATGCAGCAATACATAACGGATTTGCGCTTTGCGTTCGTCAGACACCGAGTCATCATTTAGACTGGCTTTGGCAAGCTCAACATACCAATCACAGTACTCATTCCAGATAAACTCATAGATATCTTGGCTGACCATATCGAGACGATACTGAGCGAAATGCTGATGGATATCGGCAACGGTAGAGTTCAGACGACTCATGATCCATTTTTCTGGTAATTCCCAAACGTCAGGGTTTGCCGCTTGGTCGATAGGCTTGGCAGAACCTTCGCTATCGACACAGTTCATGAGTACAAAACGGCTGGCGTTCCAGATTTTATTACAGAAGTTACGATAGCCTTCGACACGCTTTAGATCAAAGTTGATATCGCGACCGGTACTGGCAAGCGAGGTAAAGGTAAAACGTAGCGCATCCGTACCAAAGGCTGGGATGCCTTCTGGGAATTCTTTACGCGTTTGCTTTTCGATTTTAGCCGCGTCTTTCGGATTCATCATATTGCTGGTGCGTTTTTCTACCAGCGCTTCCAGATCAATACCGTCGATGAGGTCAATCGGATCTAAGACGTTACCTTTCGATTTTGACATTTTTTGACCATTGCCATCACGTACCAGACCATGCACATAGACGGTCTTAAACGGTACTTGCGGCGTGCCGTCTTCGTTTTTCACGAAGTGCATGGTCATCATGATCATGCGCGCCACCCAAAAGAAAATAATGTCAAAACCTGTCACCAACACGCTGGTCGGGTGGAAGGTGTCCATCACGCGTGGGTCGGCGTTGACGTCTGCCCAGTCAAGCGTACTGAACGTCCATAGACCAGAGCTGAACCACGTATCGAGTACGTCATCATCTTGGCGCAAGATCACGTCATCGCTGAGACTGTATTTACTACGCACTTCCGCTTCGTCACGGGCAACATAAACTTCACCAGTCTCATCGTCATACCATGCAGGGATACGATGTCCCCACCAGAGCTGACGGCTGATGCACCAGTCTTGTAGATCGGTCATCCACGACATATACATGTTTTTGTACTGTGCAGGGACAAACTCGATGCTGCCGTCTTCTACCGCATCAATCGCAGGCTTAGCCAATTCTTTAACCGCGACATACCACTGATCGGTCAACCACGGCTCAACGATCGTACCACCACGCTCAGCACGCGGCGCTTTGAGTGCGTAGTCCTCGATGTCTTCTAGCCAGCCTTGATCACCTGCTTGCTCAACAAGGAACTTACGTGCGGCAAAACGCTCAAGTCCTGCATACTCACTTGGCGTGGTTTCCAACTCTGGCTCACGTGTTTGCAGATCAGGATACACTTCCATCGCTGCTAAGATATTGGCGCGCTCATCAAGGATATTAATCAATGGTAAGCTATGACGACGACCCAATTCATAATCGTTGAAATCGTGCGCTGGGGTGATTTTTACACAGCCCGTACCGAAGTCTTTTTCGACATAATCATCAGCGACGATAGGCACGACACGACCCGTAATTGGCAAGGTAATGGTTTTGCCAACCAAATGCGCATAACGCTCATCGCTAGGATTGACTGCAACAGCGGTATCACCCAGCAAAGTCTCAGGACGCGTAGTCGCTACCACCAGATAGTTTTTACCATCTTGAGTGGTCAGATCTTTATCCGTGAAATAATAGCGGAAATGCCACAAGCTGCCTTTTTCGTCATGGTTTTCTACTTCTAAATCAGACAATGCAGTTTGGAACTTTGGATCCCAGTTGACCAAACGCTTACCACGATATATCAAACCATCATCGAATAGGCGTACGAACACTTCTTTTACCGCGTTAGACAGACCATCATCCATGGTAAAACGCTCACGCGACCAATCGACCGAGCTGCCCAAACGGCGAATTTGGCTGGTGATATTGCCGCCCGACTCTTCTTTCCATTCCCATACTTTATCGATGAAGTCTTCGCGCGTCATGTCACGACGTTTGATGCCTTGTGCTTCCAAACGACGTTCAACAACCATTTGGGTCGCGATACCTGCATGGTCCGTACCTGGTTGCCAAAGCGTATTATCACCATCCATACGGTGATAACGCGTGAGCGCATCCATAATGGCATTGTTAAAGCCATGACCCATGTGCAGCGAGCCAGTGACATTCGGTGGTGGCAAGGCGATAGAGAACGACTCTTCTTTATCAAAGGTCGGCTTAAAATAGCCGCTTTCTTCCCAGCCTTGATACATGCCTGCTTCGACTTCCGCAGGATTATAGGCATTCTCTAACTGGCTTAAGGCCGCTTGAATAGATGTGGTAAGGTTGTGGTTACTCATAATGGCATTATCTTTTATTGATTGAATGTGATTAAAGCGAATATAAAAATTATGAAAATAATGAATAGAGTGATTTTAACGCAGATGGCCAGATTTTGTTAGATGCTAAGGCAATTTATCAGACTTGCAGAGTGGCATTGCCCCATTAATAAGCGCAAAAGCCCATAAACGTCACCAATCGAATGAGATTCCAACAAAATAAGTGCTAGTGATGTTATAAAATATGGGTCATGCTATGAGGTATATTCTATAACATCACTAGCATATAAATGGCGTCTTTATCCTAAAATCATGATCTTATAAACAGCGAGCCGACCGTGTCCAAAGATACCGAGCACACCTATAACAATAGCAGCCACTCTCAAGCTGATGAAATAGACGCTAATGAAAGAGACGATAAGCGCTTGATTGATGATAAGCGCTTGATTGATGATAGCGTTTATCAACCATCTCTTACTGAAGATAAAGACATTAGCAAGACTGCGATTCCAGATGATACCGAGGCGACAGAAAGTTTAGAAGACGAAGATTTCTCTGAAGATATGAGCGAAGCAGATAAGGAAACCATCAAAAAAGTCGCCAATGATGACAACTTGAGTCAAGCAAAGAGCTATGCCAGTATCTTGGTTGAGCAAGTGATGGATGCCAAAGAAACCTTTGAGCGCTCACTTGGCTCGCTATTTACCAGTGCCTTTACCGCTGGGCTTGAGATTGGCATTAGCTTCTTTATGATTTTATCGGCTTTTGCGCTGTTGAGTGGTGTGCTACCAAGCCAATACGCAATCGTGCTCGCCTCCCTACTTTACCCAATTGGCTTTATCATCGTCGTCATTGGTCAGTCGCTATTATTCACCGAACAAACCTCATTATTAAGCCTACCTGTGCTTAACAAGATTGAACCGCTACACAAATTGCTACGCCTTTGGGGTATTGTCATCGCTGGCAACATCGTTGGCGGCTGTCTGTTTGCCGCATTGATGATAGGTTTGGGTTTAAATATGCAGCTGTTTAGCGTGAGCGACATCGACACTTATGCCGAACACATTTTAGGATTTAGGTGGTGGGTCATATTTGGTAGCGCCATCTTAGCAGGTTGGATGATGGGCGTCACTGCGTGGCTTGTGACCTCAGCACGCGACACCCTTAGCCGCATCGTTTTGGTAGCGCTTATTACTGGCAGTATTGGTTTTTTAGGACTGCACCACAGTATCGTGGGCAACATTGAGATTTTTTCTGCCTTGCTATACGGCAATACCGTCAGCTTGGGGCGTTATTTACTGTTTTTAGTAGTGATATTGGTGGGCAATACCGTCGGCGGCGTGGTGTTTGTGGCAGTACTCAAAAACCGTACGTTCTTATTTCAAATTGAAAAAGTGAAAGAACAAACGGCTAGTGAACAAGCGGAAGCTAGAAGCAGTATAAATACCCACCGACCTTGATTGGTATTGGTTAATGCTAAATGCTATAAATAGATAATTCGCCTATTACCCATAACAAGGTTCAATATTTAAACCTGTTATGGGTTTTCAGCATCTACAGCATACGCGCTGCCAACACGCTATTTTCTATTTCAGATTTTCTCAGCTTATCGTGTTGAGCGCTAAATATACGCACCAAAATCCCCGCGCTTAAGAACATCACCAAGGTATAAATGGCTGGCATCATCGACATGTCGTAGTTAGATAATAACGTCAATGCCATAAATATCGACAAGGTACTGTTTTGTAGACCGACTTCTAGCGTCACCGAGGTTCTTTGCGCCCAGTTGAGACCGAACCATTTACTACTATAATAACCGAGCGCCATGGTTGAGAGATTTAATAATACCGATACGGGACCCGTAGCGATAAAGGCGTCGACAATGATATCGCGTTGCACATAGCCCAAAAATAGCACTAAAAACGTTAAAAATATCACCCCAAATCGAGACACATAAACTTGTGAGCGATCGGCAACGGTTGGTGCATAGCGTTTAATCAGCATACCGACACTAATAGGCACTATCGTCAGCACCACCAAAGTCAGCATCGTTTTTACTACTGGTAACTCAAACTCACTACCGCTGCCCATAAAATAAATCAATGAAAAGCTCAGCACAATGGGAATGGTAAAGACGGTAATCACGCTCGCAATCGCGGTCATCGTCACCGACAGCGCCACATCGCCTTTGGCTAAATAGGTAAATAAGTTTGAGGTAGTGCCACCCGGACACAGTACGAGGAGCATAACCCCGACGGCATACTCTGGGCGTAATGGCATGATATTGGCTAACGCAAAGCCAATGATAGGTAACAGTATCAACTGATTGGTCAAGCCAATGCCGACTGCTTTTGGATATTTTAAAACCCGTTTAAAATCGTTGGTGACGAGGGTCAGCCCCATGCCCATCATGATTAAAAACAGACAAATAGGAATGATAACTGAATTGACTAACGTGACTATGGCAAGACCTTCCATAACTACATCCTTGTAGATAAGAGCTGTTTATAGGTTCATTTTATAGATGAATTTTATAGACCGAGTATGCTGATTAAATGACGCTTGATTAGCAATCCTTGCTAAGGCGTATCCTCATAATCAATAGCCGTTAAACACCGACAATCAATTAAAAAAACAGCAAAAAATAAGACAGGGTAAAAGCAAGTATATAGGGGTAAAGCCAGCCTTATTTGCTTTATTCAACGACTCATCAGTCAAATATGGTGTTTGGGTTTACAGAACGATGAAATATCATTGAACAACAACCTTCAATCACCACCACCTGAATCACCGCTACTTGAGTCGCTGCTGCTTGAATCACTACCATCGCTATCGTCAAGATTATCCTGATCCCAAGAAGAATCCAAAAAAACTGGCGAATTGTCGCGGCTTCCAAACCAACTAGCGACTTTTATGACAATATAAAGGATTATAAATCCAGCGATAATCTGTAGAAGAAGCATGGTTTATTCTTTATAAATAACAGGTGAGGTAAGTAAGAGACGGTATAGATGAGGGACAATCAAAACGCATGACTGACATTCAATCGTAGATATTGATTACATTAATTCTGAGTGATTCATTGCGCTTTAGAGTTACTCACGGCTGTTCACTGCAGTGCCATAAGCGATGGCTTCAACCATGCTGCCCAATTGATTGATATTGCTAACTTCTAGACGTAAGCCATAGATATGGTTATAGCCTTTGGCTTGTGCTTCGGTACGCATACGTACAAGAGCCTCGCGGCGGGCACGGTCGAGTAAGGTCTCGTAAGTGGTCAAGTTTTTGCCAAAAATGCTCAATACCCGAGCGATAATCATTTTGAAATAATCTTGGGCAATAACCACACTACCAAGTACCAGCTCGCCCTCAGTATGGGCAACAAGTTTTGGCACATAAAAGCGCTCGCTTGAGACCATAATATGGCTTAATTCCTGCTCTGCAATGCTTAACTGCGCGAGATGTTGGCGCTCATGACGCGACCCAAAAAACCAACCAGCAGCGAATAGTAAAATAAACGGTGCGTAATTGATAAGCATTTGGGTAAGGGAATTATTCATGGCACGTCTCTTGTCATAAACTTATCATAAAAAAACATCGATGCTTTAAGATTTGGTTAGCTAACCAAAAGGTTTGAAACGTGGCAAGTCATCGGTCGCTGTCGGTGCAGAATTTTGTAGATTTGGCTGTTGACCAGACTGATGATGAGAGTCACTTGGTGGGGTTTGATAGACTTGCTGCGGCATCGGTATGGCTTTGACAGCGGTGCCATAGACAAACAATTCAGAAGCTCCCTGCGCGATGCTAGAGGTCGAAAAACGCAACCCCACAACCGCATCTGCACCCAAAGCTTCTGCTTTGACAATCATCCGATCGATCGCCTCTTGGCGTGACTCTTCTAACAGCTCGGTATAAGCCGTTAACTCACCACCGACGATATTCTTAAGTCCAGCAAACAAGTCTTTGCCGACATGTTTTGAGCGTACGGTACTGCCGTACACCACATCTAAACGCTCGGTGATTTGGTAGTTGGGCAAATGCTCAAGATTGGAGAGTTGCACAGTCATAATACGACCTTATCGGTAACGTTATATAGACAGCAACAACTTGGATATAGACCAAACCACGCTGTCCGTATATTGATAAAAAAGGCTAATCGTTGGTATGGAACAATAAAAATAACTCGGTCAAATTGCCTTCGATGCTATTGGCCATTTGTGCCAGCTTGTCTTCATCTTTACGCATCTCTGCAAGCTCTGGATCTTCATCATCGATACCGCTTAGCAAAATCATTGGTAAGGTCAAGACAGCCACATCTTCAGCCGTTTCTTCATCTTCAAACCAATCGCTGGCTTCGTCGCCATACATCGCATCGACAAAGCCAATTGACCAAGCAACGATATCTGATTCATCTGAAAAATCAACGGCCACTTCTTCATCACCCGCATCTTCGCCAAACGGTAGCTCAATAGGCGTCTCGTTTTTTAGCTCAGCGATAATAGAATCGCGCCAGCGCTGAATACCGTCGATAACGTTTTCTGGAATTTCACTAACATGGCCTTCAAACAGTGCATCCAGCCAATTCGGTAATGGACGCCCAATAACTGTCGCTGTCAAAAAACCATGCGCGGCGACACTATCAAGCACAAATGGGCTCTCTTGATTGTCCAAATAGTCTAATAATTCATCGAAGCTTAGTTGGTTACTCATGATGTAATTGTCCTTGAAAGATAGAGTGCGGCTGTCGCCATAAACGATCGGTTAAGTGCAGAATAATGGATAATTTGAAGGTAAAAATGGTTTCGGTAAAGCACCCAAACCATCTTTATAAAATAAGAATCATTGCATAGAGCGGGTTGCGAGCAACCGTCAAAAAGTAACGATCGCGATATCATTAGCATTACACTGTCAGCTAATATGCCGTTATTAAAAGGCTTTAGTCGGCTTAAATGACTGAGCACTTTCACATTAGGCTATGACTTAAGTTTAAAAACTAAAGATCGTCATCATCCCAATCATCGCCATCTTCATCGAAATTGTCTATATCGTCTAGATCATCCTTTAGCTCTTTGGCCAAACGCTTTTCTTCTAGCAGATTATCGATCAGTCGACGCTTCTCAAGACTACTTAAGCGCGTACGCACGCTCGTCTCGGCTTCTTCCACCATCTTTGCATCATCATCGTCGACAAAATCATCATCAAAATCGTCGTCAATATCAGCGTCACTCATGACAAACTCCTATCATTTTTAGCAAGGGTATTAAGAATACATTAATATATATATGCCTTATAAAGTCTCTACTTCACGTTGTCAATGCTTTTTATTATTAATGCCCTATTTTTAGGCTGTTTAAAGATAACGACAGAGACAATATCTCAGACAATTGTATAGTAATAAGCGAATATAAGCAGCATTAAATAGCCGACTCATCTGCGCTTTCAATCATCAATACCGCATTGCGCACATCTGCTAAGCGTTGAATCATCGAATCATTACCACCATCGAACACCGCACATTCACGCTCATAAACCGTGGTTGGGCGCATGATACTCTGCACCTGCACATGGTGGCTGATTTGCTTGAGACCTGCATTAGGTAACAAAATCAGCATTTGCTCTTTTTTGCCGACGCTGTGTAATAATTGCGTCATTGCTTGCGCCTGTGCATCATCGCTGACCCCTGCTTTAGCAGGTAGTGCAAAGCGACTTAGCTCAATGTGCTTGTCATGGATGATTTTGTTAAGCATCAGATACAGCTTGCCAAGCATCACACCTGCTAACGCCACTTTGGCATGGCTATTGTCCGCCTTTAACAACACGCTAGCACCCGTGTCATCGAAACGCGGCTCGTTCATCGCGCTGACACCCAACAACAATGGCTGCTTGAGTAACTCGGTCACCGCTTGATTCAATAGCTGCGTACATAATGCCAAATAAGGTAAACGCTGAGCCGGTGCCAGACGCTCAAGCATATTGAACTCGTCATGGAATACAATCTGCACTCTCACACTGTCAAATGAGCGGGTGGCAGACAACCGAGAGGCGCTACCAGATTTAGGAGCACGGCTTATCTCATCTTGGGCAGCACCATTTGCTGCATCATGCTCCGCTCGCTCTTCAGTCGTACTATCGATAGGCTGACTATCAGAGCCAGTGGTATCAGTCGCCGCTTGATTCTGTTGCGTTCTTAAATACTGGTTTACTTCACTATGTACATCCAATTTATGTGCATTGGCTGGCTGACCGTCCGTCGCAATCTCTACAGAATGCTCCGATGTTTCTTTATCCATATCCGTGGCACGGCGTTCAAACTCCCGATCATAACTGCGCTGATCGATTTGCATATACTGCTCACGATGCAAATCTTGAATATCGCGGCTAAGCGCGTTAATTTGCTCTTTGGTTGGACGGGCAAGGTAACCATAAACCAGCCAAAGCAACAAATGCAGCAGCATCGTACCGATGACGAACGGCCATTGCATAGCGATAATCTCGCCTTTGCTAATATCTTTTAACGTCAACGACACACTGCCAATCACCGAATCGCCATTGGTGGCAATCTGCCGAATGGTATCACCTTGCTGCATGGGCGCATTGCCAACAGGCACCAAGATGTCGTCGTTATTGTCTTTAATCAATATGCGCGTCACGTCTTGCTCGCTGGTATAGCGATTGGCAATGACACTCAAGCTGACACGGTCTTTATTTTCTAAAGACAACCTTGCTTCATCAATCAGCTGGGCGACCATCTGCTCGCCTTTTAACGCACGACTTTTGCTCAGCTGTTGATCGGTACTGATGACCAATAACAACGTCTGCAAACAAAAACTAACCAGAAGAATAATGGCAAACAACCCTTGCCGCGGCGCTAAATACGTCATGATATGGTAAACTTTTTTGGATAAGAGAAATTAAAAAAACAAGGCTATCCCTCATTTTTTGGCGAATTTAAAAAAACTATAATAGTGCGCATCTTAATAAGTATGTATTGAACTTAAGTACCATAACCCGACACGTCTGTTGTTGCCTAAAATAACATTTACAACAAGATTTGGTTACTTAAAAACTGCTGTCTCAAATACGAATACTCAGGATAATCTACGGCACATTTGGTAAGCGGCGACTGAGAGTCATTGTTGTGGATATCATCATGAATACAGTCCGCTTATCTTATCTACTATATCACCATAATAAGTCTTATAGCGTTAGTTGATTTATAAATTTATCATAATAATCACATTCAATTTCAAATGATTTTTCAACGATTGCTGCCATCTTTAATCGACGGTGATACTTTGCGCGTCATCTATAGGCGCTGCCGAGTAAAGCTGCTATTATTCCCAATCTTATATGAGCATACAAGGGACCATTGAGCCATGCCACACAATACATCTTACTCGTTACCAAAAGACAGCAAAGCATGGCAACAAGCCGTTGACTCTATTGCGTCACTGTTACCCGATAACACGAACTTACAAGATTTTGATGCGCTACAGTCCCTGCCAGTTTTTGCTCTTATTGTTGTGCTACCGACCAAAATATCGACGCTTGATATCCACCAGTATGTGCAATCGTGGGTCGACGAACAGCCAAGCTGGCATTTGGTCACCGTCGCTGAAGATACTGATGCCAGTTTTGTCAATATTACCGTTTCTGATACAGAGCCAACAGCAGCAAATGCACAGCGCTTGCCTTTTACCCAAGCACAAGTATTCCGCTATTTGTTGGTTCCAGTCACTGATACGCTCATGCATCCTGGCAAAAAGACCGCAGCAGCTCACATCATTGATGATCAGCTGACCACGCGCTTGCGTCATGACTTGACCGAAGCTTATAACGATAGCCATCAAACGAGCAGTACTGAACGCTTGGATATTGTCGATTGCCATATTTTATCAGTCGGTCATATGCTACGTACCCACAAGCTTGCCTGCTTTGATATGGATTCCACCTTAATCGAGCAAGAAGTCATCGTTGAGTTGGCAAAAACAGCGGGCATCGGTGAAGAAGTCGAAGCCATTACGGAAGCGGCAATGCGCGGTGAGATGGATTTTGATGAGTCTTTTGCTCAGCGTGTGGCGTTACTAAAAGGCATCTCGACCGATGTATTAGATGATATCTGCAGCCGCCTAACGCTATCAATGGGCGCTCGCACTACCATCAGTGCACTAAAGGCTTTGGGCTACCATACCGTACTGGTATCAGGCGGCTTTACCTACTTTGCCCGCTACATCGCTGAGCAATTGGGCGTTGACGAAGTTCACGCCAACGCCCTAGATATCGACGAAGGGGAAGTCACTGGTCACGTACAGCTGCCCATCGTCAATGGTGCCAAAAAAGCGGCTATCGTTGAGCATACTGCTGAACGTTTAGGCATCGAGATGTCACAAGTGGTCTGTATCGGTGACGGTGCCAATGATTTACCGATGATGGCCATTGCAGACCTAGGCGTCGCCTATCACGCCAAGCCCATTGTGCAAGCACGTGCTGATGCCGCCATCAATGTCACAGGGCTTGAAGGCATATTTTATGCCCTTGGTTATCCAGCACTTGCGCCCACGGAGTAACAACTACACTCGCAACACCATACCATGGAGCTAGGTTAGTGTTTTTAACATTAATCTGGCTTTTATGTCTTATTACATTGCGACATTGCAACAGTCAATTTTCGTATCACTGTCCTAGCATACTTAGCGGCATCGCATTAACTTTCACTGTGTTTTCAAATAAAAAAGGATTGTCCATGACGGCATCACCATCACCGCGGCAAAATGAGCCGTCAGCGCCACAACCACTGGATAAGAGCAGCACTGCTGCATCCTCCGATAGTCCAAAGCAACTATTTGGGGTTTATATCCGAGGAATGGCCATGGGGGCAGCGGATATCGTACCGGGTGTCTCTGGCGGCACCATTGCGCTGATTGCTGGTATTTATGAGCGCTTGATTAACGCCCTGAGTAGCATCGGCCCCAATCTCTGGCAGATATTCCGACAGGAAGGCGGAATCAAAGGTTTGGTTGCGGTGTGGCGACAAGTTGATGCCACTTTTTTGTTATTTTTGTTATTGGGAATCGCCACCAGTTTTGCTACTTTAGCCGGTATTATTAAACACCTATTAGATAATCAACCGTTATTTATTTGGTCGTTCTTTTTTGGACTGGTTGTCGCAACAGTATTTATATTATTGAGTGAGATTCAGCGTTGGAATATAGGGCGGGCAGCACTATTCGTGACTGGTCTTGTTGCCGCTGTGGTCATTAGCAGCTTACCATTGCTCACGACCACACCAAGCTTGCCTTATTTGTTTTTTGCAGGGGCAGTCGCTATTTGTGCCATGATACTGCCAGGTATATCTGGGTCTTTTATCTTATTACTATTAGGTGCTTATGACGCAGTATTAGAAGCCGTACATAGCCTTAACTTTACGATAATCTTCACGGTCATTGCGGGTATGGCAACGGGATTGTTATTATTTACTCGCGCACTTAAATGGTTATTGTCTCGCTACTATCAGGCAACTTTGGCCTTGCTCACAGGTTTTATCGCAGGCTCGCTTGTGAAAGTATGGCCATGGAAAGTAGATGCGTTAGGCGCGCTTGATAGTGACGCGATCAACAACGTGATGCCATGGCAATATCCTACTGGTCCACATTGGCTAACCACTGTAGGACTGATGCTGCTAGGCGCGATTTTAGTCTCACTATTGTCTTGGTGGGGCACTCGTAGCAATCGCGCTTAACCTTACCTTAAACCTGCATCAGTCTCTTTTTAAAACCCAAAAACCCTCCTATACACTCTTAATAATAAGCGCCCATCCTTGCGGCGCTTATGCTTAAACCTTGCCATACAAAACCATCAAAATGTGCTAAAAAACCAAACGTCAACGGTTGTCGCAAAGTCGCTTGTCCCCTCTTTAGCTTTGTTCCCCAAACTTTCATAATGACCCTATTGGAGTTCACCTTATGAATAGCGAGATGAATGATGTTACTGACTATATTTTCGGTTATTGGTATAGAAACGTGGAGCACGGCGGCACTGCTTGGTTATAGCTTGCTGGCAGGCTTGATTTTGGCGCTTGCCTTATCCTCACAGCGCTGGCTGCTCTGGTATCTATTTGGTGGTATGGCATATTGGCTAGCGGTTGAGGCGATTCAAAGCATTGTGGCGGGTCGTCCTATGCTATCAGAGCTGTCAGAATGGCACAGCTATATCATCGCCATGGGTATCAGTTGGTTGCCTTTAGCGGGCTGGGTGCTGTATCGGGCACTACGTTACGAGGATGTCAGTCAATCCGTTCAGCAGCAGCGTCAATTGCAAGCGGCACGCTATATCGAGCACACGCCTGTTTATGATGACGACTACCAACCGCGCTTCCACTGATAGAGTCGCGCTTATATCAACGAGCGACGCTATTAGATTGGCTCATTATCTACTTACGGTACTTTTATTTGCCTTTTATATAGCCTGTATTACATTATCTTTATTCGACTGTATCTCGTCCAGAAATTACGATTAACCTGCCGTCAAATTCGCTCAATCTAGCATAGGTAGTGCGAGCATTCATTTTCGTTGCTATTCTGTTTTCTACTGTCATTTTTATAAATATTAACAACTTGTTTTAATCAAGATGACGTCATTGGATGTTACAAGATACTTAACGCTCTCTACGTAACTCCTAAAGAATAGCAACCTCTCTATCGTTTATAATCTAGTTATATATTTGTCACAAAAATTGTTATAAAGTACGCATTATTTTGCGTCTCATTCTTTAGGAGTTCGATTATGTTTACTGTTCCTGTATTAGATATTAAATCTGATCCGTTAGATGTGCTATTGGCTGTGATTGGCTATCGTTTGTCCATGCTTGCTGATAGTGATAACGAAGATGTGAAAGCAATATTTGCTGATCGCAATGTTACGATTGAGCTTGCCAGCACTGAAGCGGATATCGCCCGTTATTTTGTCTTTGATAATGGTAGCTTCAGCCAATACAGTGGTCATGCTGAAAAAGCAGACCTCACCATCAATTTCAAGGATTCGATGACAGGTGTTAAGCTTTTGACCAAAGGCAATCTTCCTGCCTTTATGACTGCTGTACAAGAAGGCAACCTCAGCATCGAAGGCGATTACAGCCTAATGATGTGGTTCAATAAGCTTGCTAAGCATATCGTGCCAGCTATTCCAGAAGAATGTAAACCTTATATCCAAAAAGCCAAGCCTTATGCTTATAAAGCACAAAAACTTGCCAATCATTGGATTGGGGTTGCTAAGCATAAACTTGGTAAATCATAACGTAAATAGATCGACGTAAATAAAGAAAACAGATCACGATTATTTAGCGCTCAGTTACTTTACTCTTTCGCAGTGTTCTGATTTTCTAAAAAGGTTGCGGTATACTATATCGCAGCCTTTTTTATTACCTAAAATTTTATGGCTTCACACACAACTCTTTTAACCACTATTCTCTTAAAAATGATTGTTTTAAAAACTATTATAAAAGGAATTATATGATGGCAGGATTACTTAACATCTCAGAGCCTAATGCCAGTAGCCCCACTGACACGTTCAATAATAAAAATAACAGCCACAGCGGCTTGAACAATGACTTTTTAAACAACTTAACAACGGATGCCACCGCCAGCCAAAAAATGACCCGTAAGCATAGCCGCGAAGAAATCGCCGAACTGTTTGATTTGCCATTGATGGATTTGTTGTTGCAAGCGCAAACGATACATCGGGCGCACTTCACTGCCAATGAAGTACAAATTAGTACTTTGTTGTCGATCAAAACAGGTAACTGCCCCGAAGATTGTGGCTATTGCTCACAATCCGGTCACCACCGCGACACGACTAAATTACAAGCAGAGAAACGCATAGAAGTCGATAAAGTCATTGCTGCGGCCAAACGTGCCAAAGCCAGTGGCTCGTCACGCTTTTGTATGGGTGCGGCATGGAAACATCCAAGCGCCAAAGACATGCCCTATGTGGTTGAGCTGATCAAAGAAGTGAAGGCCTTAGGGCTTGAGACCTGTATGACCCTTGGTATGCTAGATACCAATCAAGCGACGCAACTGGCGGATGCTGGACTCGATTATTACAATCATAACCTAGATACCTCACGTCGTTATTATGAGCAAGTCGTCAGCACGCGAAGCTATGACGAGCGCTTAGATACCATAGACAACGTGCGTAACTCAGGCATCAATGTCTGTAGTGGCAATATCGTCGGTATGGGTGAAAGCCGTGACGACCGTATCGATTGGGTACATGAGCTGCTAAAAATGCCCAAAGCGCCAGAGTCAATTCCCGTCAACTTGCTTGTGCCCATTAAAGGCACACCAATTGGCGACAAAGTATTGGCAGAAGGTCAACTGTCAGTGATTGAATGGATTCGTACTATTGCCGTGGCACGTATCTGCTGCCCGACCAGCTATGTGCGTCTGTCTGCTGGCCGCGAAAGCCTATCCGACTCTGAACAAGCCTTGGCCTTTATGGCAGGTGCCAACTCATTCTTTTATGGCGATAAACTGCTGACTACTGGCAATGCAAGCCAATCAGGCGATGACAGACTCATGCGTGAGCTTGGTCTAACAAAGCAATTTGCCGCGCCAAGAGCGCCCAAAGTATTGCCTGTGATGGATGCGATGAGTGGTCATCAATCGCAAGTGATGATGGCAGAGTAGCGTTTTTTATCGCTACCATTATTGGATAATCTGCGCTAAGCTTGCCGACATTATTGATGATAAAATATTAAATCGTAAGAGAGAATGTGATGGCAGATTATTTCAATTGGATTAAAGCGGCGCATATTATATCGATGGTCTGCTGGTTTGCGGCGATATTTTATTTGCCACGCTTGTTTGTCTATCATGCGATGAGTGACGACAGCATCAGCCATGAACGCTTTGCTATTATGGAGCGCAAGCTCTATCGCGGTATTATGACGCCATCGATGATAGCCACATGGGTCTTCGGTCTATGGATGTTGGGGCTAGGCTGGGAGGTGTATAAAACCCAAGGCTGGTTACACGTCAAGCTCTTATTAGTGGTGCTACTCTCTGGCTATCACGGTGCTTGTGGCTTTTATCGTAAAAAGCTAATGGATAATCCGCATTATAAGACGCATAAATTTTGGCGCTGGTTTAACGAAGTACCAGTGTTTGCATTGGTCATTATCGTCATCTTAGTAGTAGTAAAGCCCTTCTAAAATCCAGTAAATATGCTCATAACTGATTTTTAAATCTGAATACCTCTAAACTCAAAGCGTCCGTTACTTATTAAAGTAACGGGCGCTTTTTTTAGGACATCATAAATATGGGTGTAATGGACAAAATTCATGCTATTTGAGTGACTTTGATAGTAGAAAGTCTTTAATAAACCGTAACTTACGCCTCTCATTTCGCCTC